>JBAXBD010000228.1:0-8668 GCA_037142165.1 Schlesneria sp.
TGAACGTTCGCGCGGGTGAAGACAAGGGGCGCATCTGGCGAGTGATACCGATCGGACCAAAGCCGCGCTCGATCCCTCGCTTTGATCGTCTCGCGTTGCCTGACCTCGTCGCAGCGCTCGATCATCCGAATGGATGGCAACGAGATCTCGTTCAGCAATTGCTGATCGATCGGGCTGATGTCAAAGCGATTTCTCTGCTTCGACGGCAGGTCCGAAACAGCCCGGATCCACTGTGTCGGCTGCATTCGCTCTGCACTTTGGATGGCATTCAAGGGGGACTTTCCGCAGAACTTGTCTCGGAATCGCTGACAGATCCGCATCCAGCGGTTCGTCGCCACGCCGTCCGGCTATTGGAGTCGCTCGGGCAACCTGACATGAAGACAATGGAAAGGTTGGGCAGGCTTGCTGACGATTCTGATCAACAATTGCGACTGCAACTTGCCTATTCGGTCGGCAATTCTAAGCACCCGGAAGTCGGGCGATTACTCGGTAAAATTGCTCGTCAATCCGCAAACGACGTTTACATGCTGACCGCAGTCATGAGTTCCGTCAGTCAAGACAATCTTCCGCAAGTGCTGGAGGAGATCACCAATGGCAGCTCAGTTCCAGTGGACTTGCTGGAAGTATTGCTCGGACAAGCGACTGCGCTTCGACATCAATCGGCACTTGTATCGCTACTTTCCAAGGCGACAGAACCCCAAGCGGACGGGGGGTATTTGGCATGGCAATTCTCCGCAGTCCAAAAGTTCTTGAACTCATTAACTCGAAGCGGCGAATCGCTCGATCAATGGTTACGCGAGCTTGGTGCTGGGGGAACTTCGATCAATAAGCGACTGCAATCGATGTTTTCGTCAGCAAAGAGACTTGCAGGAAGTGCAGAAGCCTCTGTTTCAGACCGAATATCTGCCGTGCGAGTTCTGGGTCATTCAGCACAGGACCTCGCTGTCCTTGGTGAACTATTCAAGCCTCAGCAACCTCCGGAGTTGCAGTCGGCGTCCCTTGAGGCGATCGGGCGGATCAGTGATCCTGATGCTGCAAAACTCCTGCTCGACAATTATCGATCGATGGGGCCGAGCCTCCGAGTGCAAGCTTGTGCTGTGTTACTCCGGCGCGAGGCATGGTGTGATAAATTGCTCGAAGCATTGGAAATGAAGATGCTGGCGCCGACTGATCTTGATGCGACAAGTCGTCAGCGATTGCTTGTTCATAACCAGAAGGCCGTTCGGGATCGAGCAGCAAAAGTGTTTGCCATCAATCTGGACACGGACCGTGCCAAACTGGTCGCGGAATACCTGCCGATCGTTCGAATGGGAGGAGACCCACAACATGGCAGTCAGTTGTTCTTGAAACGCTGTGCTCAGTGTCATAAGCTGGGTGACGTCGGTCATGCCGTCGGGCCCGATCTCATGTCATTGACGGATAAGTCCGCTGAAGCGCTGGTGACAGCGGTACTCGACCCGAATCGAGCGGTTGAAACAAAATTTACGACGTTCACAGCAGTAACGAAGACAGGGATCACTCATTCAGGAATTCTTTCTTCGGAAACTGCCAATAGCCTGATTTTGCGTGCGGCTGAGGGGAAGGAAATTTCTCTGCTTCGGAATGAGATTGAAGAATTACAAAGTAGCACCAAGTCATTGATGCCCGAAGGATTGGAGCGGGACCTGAGTCCTTACGACGCCGCAGCATTGGTGACCTACATTCGGCAGAACGTCCCTTTGCCAATGATGAAGTCATTTCCGGGTAACGCACCACGAGTGGTACAGGCCGACGCGGAGGGGACAATAACACTGACTCCGTTTGAAGCTGAAATTTATGGCTCGACAATCGTGATTGAAGAACAGCATAAAAACCTGGGTTGGTGGAGCAGTGCCGACGATATCGTCGTCTGGACGATCAACATTCCCACTGCGGCGAAGTATACCGTTGAATGGACATGGGCCTGCGACACTCAAGCGGCCGGTAATAGTGTCACAGTAGAAGCACTCGGCAGATCATTTACTCGCAAGGTCGGCAAAACAAACGGATGGGACGATTACCAGACGATCGAACTTGGAACTCTTGAATTACCTGCGGGTGAAGTGCGGTTAACACTAAAACCTGCCAGTCGCCCATTACCCGCACTCGGCGATGTGAAGTCTGTTGTGCTACGTTTAAACCCCTGATGAACAGTATTCACGGGCAACGGGGACTCAATTAAGGGAATTCAGATTACGTCGTAGCGCCACCCGAATTCTGTCCTCGCCATCTCAACCAATGGTCGGCGAGAACGATTGCGACCATCGCTTCTGCCATTGGAATAAAGCGTGGCAACAAACAAGGATCATGGCGGCCCTTAGTTCGCACGGTCGTCGGTTCAGCCTGATCGGTCACTGTCGGTTGTTCCAGCGGAAGGCTGCTGGTTGGCTTTACTGCCGCACGAAGAATTATTGGAAGGCCGGTGGTGATCCCTCCTAGCATCCCGCCATGTCGGTTGGTGTCGGTCGTAATCCCTTTGCGACCGTCTCGCCGGGGTTTGGTAGTCGGGATGAAATGGTCGTTGTGCTCGCTGCCGCGCATTGTGACGCAGCCAAAGCCGATGCCGTACTCAACCCCCAGAACCGCGGGGAGGCTGAACAGCGCTTTGGCCAGATCGGCTTTGATTTTATCGAAGACGGGCTCACCCAGTCCGGCGGGGATGTTGGTTGCAACGATCTCTGCCGCTCCGCCGATGGAATCGCCCTCTTTTCGGACCAACTCGATCAGTTCGATCATTTTAGCAGCGGCTTCAAGGTCAGGACAGCGAATGATGTTTGGTTCGCCACTCGGCAAGGTTTCAACCTGCGACAGCGAAATGCTTGCCGGGTTATCGATCCGAGCTTTAATTTCACCAACTTGAGTGACATACCCGACAATGCGGCCATCGAATGCCTGCTTCAGGATCTTTTTGGCGACGACGCCCGCAGCGACCCGGACAGTCGTCTCACGGGCACTGGAACGTCCACCACCTCGGTAATCTCGAAACCCATATTTTGCGTCAAAGCTGTAGTCAGCATGTCCCGGGCGGTAGACATGCTGGATGTTGCCATAATCCTTACTGCGTTGATCCTGGTTACGAATCAAAATCGCAAGGCTCGTTCCTGTCGTACGGCCTTCAAACACGCCAGAGAGAATTTCAGGTTCATCTGATTCATCGCGTTGCGTGACAATATGACTTTGTCCCGGTCGCCGACGGTTGAGATCGATCAGCAATTCTTCGACGGTCAGCGGAATTCCCGGGGGAACACCATCAATAATGACGATATTCGCCGGCCCGTGGCTTTCGCCCGCCGTTGTTACTCGAAACGCTTGTCCAAATGAATTTCCAGTCATGATGTAATCGATTGTATCGAACAACGTTCGAGCGGTCAGTGATGTAAGTGGATTGCAATCAGATTTTTGGAAATTCAACCACGGATACTTTGCCCATGTTTCAGAACTTAATTACTTCGACTCGACTTTGCGTTCGTAGGCAAATGGATATGGCAGTTGCTGGTCGATGCACAGGTATGCTTTCAGCGTTCGAAACGGTCGACCTCCGCGAGTCATCTCGATTGAGGGCAATTGCTGAATTTCCCGAAAATAAGGCTTATACTCTTCTCCAAGATTTGGCCTGGCTTCCTCGTCGATCAAAACTCCGTCTCGACCAAGCCAATCTTCGGGGCGACTCCAGAATGCAAAGCCACGGGCATCTCCTTGACGATAACAGGCTACGGGAATTCGGTTGCGAACGGCGAAGGCCAATTCACCGCTATCGTACCATCGATCCGTAAACAAGAAGGTATTCGGTCGATCGACCAGACCACGCTGACGCAATGTTTCACCGACCGATTCCCACCCGCTGATTTCAATACACGGGTCACGAAAGGGAAACGTTATCAGACCTAATCTTGCTTGAATTAGAAATGTACCAGCGATCATCACAAGTGCCGCAGACATAAAAACCAGCCATCGTCGAACAGCAATAGGTTCGCGTTCTGATCGTGACGCCCAGATTGACCCCACCAACGGAAACAGCGGCAGAAACCCAAACAACGGCCAATGGGGAAGGATCGGACGAAAACATGCAACAGCAGTGAAGAGGACTAGTGGCAACAGTGACAGACACAACAATAACCGATCGATACCTGAAATCGACCTTAGTTTGGGAACAAGCGTCACGAGAATCGACGCAAAAGAAAACCAGATCCAAGGGAACAAGAATCCCATTGGGCCGAATAGCATCAGAGCTAGTCCACCGGGCCGAAATTGCCACCCCACGGCCCGAGCACTTTGAAATGCGAACGAGGCCCAATTATGTTGTGAATTCCAGATCAGAACGGGAATGAGTCCGAGAAACCCGATCGCTGCGGCAACGTAAGGCCCTGGAGTCTTCAGATTCCAACGCGCAGAAGGGGTTATCAGGACGTAAATCACAGTACCGAGTGGCAAGAATACAGCGTGATATTTGCTAAGCATCGCTCCTGCACAAGCCAAGCCTACGCAGACCCAGGGAAGAATGCGGCCCTGAGAACCGATAAGTGCCTCGCTGACACCCCACATCGTCAGTAGTGCAAAGAACAACAGAGGACCGTCGGGTAAGACAAACGCACCTGCTGCTGCCGTGTAGTAAGCACTCAAGTTCAGCGCGAGAGCTGCATAAAATCCCGCCAGATCACCGTAAAAACGCTGGGTCCAGCGATAAAGAATCCAAGTTGAACCTGCAAAGAGCAGAACGAAACCGAGTCGAACCGATAACGGATGAATCCAGCCGCCGCAAACCATGATTCCAAATTTGGCGACATACATCACCATAGGTGGGTGATCGAAGTAGCTCCAATCAGGATTAATCGTATAAAGAAAGTGATAGGCCTCGTCTTGACCAGTCTCTAGACCAGCTGCCCACGCCAGTCGTACTATCATCGTAACAATGATGACCTTCGCCAAATTGCGTTGCTGGCTTCCTGCCATGCCTCAGATTCCTAACAGCCATTTTTGAGATTCACCCAATTTCAACGATCTAACGAACCAATCGCGGAAATGAATCCTGCGATATCATTCAAGATCATGGATTTGCAATCAACAAAATCCAAACTAGTCCAAGATCAAATCAACATGATCGTTGGCTTCCCCGCCTGCCATCCCATGGTCCTTGATTAACGCGACCAACCAGTCAAAAACCGTTGAACCATGCCCCGATCTCGCCATTTTAAGTTCGTGCTCAACCGATGACCGGTTTGAGTGATGGCATTTTTTAAGACGGTACTCTAGTTGACGTACAGTCTCGGCATGCCCGAGACGAACTCGCGATTGTTCGGAATTCTTCCACCGAAAAACAAAACCGTTTTCAGGCGTTCCAAATCCACCTCGGAGGATGTCGTTTAATGCGTCGAGGTTGCGGCCCCAAGCCTTACCTGGAATCAAAACCCGTCCAATTTCATCGTAGAACTCTTCCAAAGTTGTGAAGTTGGCTCCATCAATCTCGTACGTTGGTTTCAGAATCCCAAGCACTTTGTTTTTTAAACCCGGCACTACCGATAACCCGTTTCCGCTGTAGATAGTCGAATTCCCGTTCCAATCGACAAAATATCCTCCGGCTTCTTCAACGATCGGCAAAAGAGCCGCAGCATCCCATGGGTTCATCGCCGGATCAATCATCAATTCGGCTCTGCCTGTGGCGACTAGCATATGCCCGAAACAGTCGCCCCATCCACGAGCCAGATGGACAGAATTCAACAGAGTTTCCAGTTCATTCCAACGATTAATCTTTTGCCATCGAGTCACGTTCGTCGTACAGAACGTGGCTTCTTCAATGTTCGTTGTCGTTGCCACACGGGCGCGACGAGGTTCGCGATCACCAATTTGCCACCACGCACCGCCTCCGCGCGCAGCATACACGACTTCATTCAAAGCAGGAAATCGACAGACTCCGATTACACATCGCAGATTGAATTCAACCCCGATCAATGTCCCAAACAGAGGAACTCCATGAATAAACGATTTGGTTCCGTCAATCGGATCAAGAATCCAGCGGAACCCCGTCGTTCCCGGCTTATCAGGAAACTCTTCACCGAGAATTGCATCGTGGGGAAATGAGTCCGCTAATCGCTCGCGAATCAGCAGTTCCGCACCCCTATCCGCTTCAGTCACAGGGCTGGCATCACCCTTACGTTCGACAGCGAGATCGGCGGTCTGGTAGTACTTGAGAATCAACTCACTGGCTTCCCGTGCCACTTTTAGTGCAAAATCAAGACGAGGGGTCAATTCCGCAGAGTCAGGGTATAATTTGTCAGGGACGGAGGCGTTCGATTGAGTCACGAGCGAGTTCCAAAATCGGTCAGGTGGAAATCAATTTTGATGAAGATTAACGTAGAAATCAATTTGGAGCGACTCTCAAGCCCCGATTTGTCCTGATCAAAGGCATTTTTGGTTTTCTGCCGGAATCCGTCGACATCAAGTTTCAGAAATATGCGATCAATCAGAGAGTTTTGGGTGACTCGATTGTCGAGTCAGGACTGTACCCCTAACATGTCGGTCCAATTTGGTTGTTGATTCATTGTAGGAATTCAAAATGCATTTTGAGACTCGTTGTGTCCATGTTGGTGTCGATAAAGATTCGACTTTTAATAGCGCGACAACACCGATTTATCCATCGTCCACTTTTCGCTGGGACGACCTTAAGACACATCGAGGCTTTGATTATACGCGTAGTGGCAACCCGACCCGCCGCGCGCTCGAAGAGAATATTAACGCCTTAGAAGGCGGTATCGATTGCCGAGCCACTTGTACCGGCATGTCTGCGATTACAGCGACGATGCATCTGTTCCAGCCCGGAGATCAGATTATTGCCGGACACGATATTTACGGTGGGACTTACCGGCTGTTTGATTCGGTGTTCCGAAGCATGGGCCTTGATTTTGTCTTCGTTCGCATGGGTGATCCCGAGCAGGTTCGTAAAGCCATCACTCCGAAAACCAAATGTGTCTGGATCGAAACCCCCAGCAATCCGTTGCTCAATATCGTGGACATTTCGGCAATCACAGCGATTGCAAAAGCCTCCGGACTGATCACCATTGCTGATAATACGTTTCTTTCGCCGTATTGCCAACAACCCTTCGAACATGGTGTCGATATTGTCGTCCATTCGACTACCAAGTATTTGAATGGACATTCCGACGTCGTAGGTGGATGTATCGTTACAAATCAAAAAGTCCATGCAGATAAAATCAGCTATGTTGTCAATGCGTTAGGGCTTGCCTGCTCACCATTCGACGCCTGGCTCGTTCTGCGCGGTATCAAAACACTCGGTCCTCGAATGGAAGCTCATCAACGCGGTGCCATGACGCTGGCAAAATTCCTCGATTCACATGATCGGGTAAAACATGTTTATTACCCGGGTCTTGCTGATCATCCTCAGCACGAATTGGCCAAACGGCAACAGACGGGGTTTGGGGCGATGTTAAGTTTCGATGTTAACGGCGGGCGACCTGCCGTCGAGAGAATCGTCAGTCGTCTAAAGCTGTTTCAATTGGCGGAGTCTTTAGGGGGTGTCGAATCACTGATCGAATACCCAGATTCCATGAGCCACGCTTCCATGACAGAACCTGCACGTCGCGAGGCTGGAATCACGGAATCGACCTTACGAGTCTCCGTCGGCATCGAGCATCCTGACGATCTGATTGCCGATTTCTCCAATGCTCTGTCGGAGTGAGCAGCCCTGTCGAAATCGAATTGCAAGACGTACCCTTTTGCAGATCCAGAAGAATCGCTCGTCCACAGAATCACTCTTTCACGAGACGAAATTAAGCGTCGTATAAACAGCCCGCAGAGCTCATCCGTTCGTGCATCACTTCGCGAAGTTCTTCACGAATTTCGTTCGCGAGTGCGGAATAACCGGCTCGATGAGCAACGCGGTCGCGTAAACGCCGGAGTTTTTCTACCAGTGATCCCGATTCAAGGGATTTCGGCCGGTAAGGATCGTCCGGCATTTGCACAGGAAGGAAAACGGAGCGGTGCACACGAGGGCGGCCGACCAAAATCATGTCGAGGATCGCTAACAGCCAGCGTGAATTCTGCGGACCGGAAGGTTCTTCTAAAACCTGCCGCAAATCACCGAGTAACAAGTACTCAAGCTCGCGATTCTCCACATTTGACGATCCGTAATGAGGGGCAGCGGCAATCATCTGATTTGTTCTGTTTTTCGGTCATTTTGAAAATTACTGAAAAAGCGAACGAGCAATCAGCGTGCCGTGGAGAATCTCTTAGTGTTTCAAATACAATTCCGATCTAATGTCCAGTAGAAAATTGTATTCGTTGTAGAATTATGCGGGAAGCCGAAGGTTTTTGTGCCTGAAAAGTGCTCTGATCGCAGGCAGTTTTTCACTAACGTTAGGCGGAATGTTGTGTCCAGAAATAAAAATCGCCGTCGTAGAACCGAGGGGGTGGCTCAACGACGGCGACGTAGGAAAGGGTTCAACAAACTGTCGGACTATGCAGTCTCAATAGAGTCTCTTGGTGGTCGCTTCACTGCATAGAAACCGGTCAATTCCCGAATGATGTCTTCATGGAGTGAAATCTCGGCTGTCGTTGCGGGACAAACCGGTTTGCCGGGAATACATCTTCCCACAAGCAAATCCTTTATCTCTGTAGAACCCATTCCGGTGCTACGAAT
>JBAXBD010000229.1:0-8646 GCA_037142165.1 Schlesneria sp.
CCAGTTTCTCGTGCAGACCATCCTCGTCGTCTTCCAGTGCCCCTCGGATCACAATCTCCCACTGACGCGAGTTTGGTGAATCAAAGGTCGGACAAACACCCGGACCTGGATCGGGCCGCATCAGTTGCGAGGCAGGCTTGAGATTTGGTTTACGACGACGATCATCACGAGGCATGACAAAGACCCTGAAAGTGGCTAGAACCGATGGAGGATGGTAGCGACCCAGAGAAACGAAATCCAAACGATGGGTATTTGAGTTTCTTTGAATTGTAAACTCGCGATCGAAAGACACTGAGAGTCCGAAGACGGTCATACAGTGGCACGGAGGGTTCGTCGTGCTTATCGGAATCCTGTCAGACACGCACAACCAATCGAGACGAACTGCGGCTGCGATCCAGCTTTTAGAAGCCGAAGGAGCCCAGGTTCTGTTCCACTGCGGCGACTTGACTCTCCCTGACATTATTGGCACCTGCGCCGTGATGCCGTGCTACTTCGTTTTTGGGAATAACGACGTTGATCGCGTCGACGAAATCCAGGCCGAAATCAACCAATTCGACGGAGCGGTCTGTTTAGGCTGGGGCGGAGACGTGGAACTGGCAGGCAAACGAATCGCTATGACTCACGGGCATCTTTCGAAAGAATATCGTCGGTTGCTCGCAACCAATCCCGACTATCTGTTCCTGGGTCATTCCCATTTCGCCGCAGATCATCGCGAGGGGGTCACACGGATCATCAATCCCGGTGCTCTTCACCGCGCACAAGAATTTACCGTTGCCCTGTTGAATTTGGAGAATCAGAACCTCAAGTTTTTACCGGTATCCGCCTGATGAAAATCCGTAAAACGACGGAAGACAGAGTTTTGGAACACTCATCTTCGCTAATCTGCACTAATAAGAAAAATACCAGAAAACCGACACTCAAATCCAAATCTTGAATTTTCCGATTAGCGAAGATTAGTGCGGATTAGTGTTCCAAATCTTAAAATTCCATTTTTCCTGATCCTCTTGGCTCATTTTTATGGCTTCCTCAAAACAGATCGGAATTGCTGTCGTCGAACATGCTGGTCGCTATCTGGTGGGGGTGCGCGGACCTGACGTGCCGCTTGCCGGGTTCGCCGAATTTCCTGGCGGGAAATGCCTGACCGACGAGTCGCCATTTGATTGTGCCGTCCGCGAATGCCTGGAAGAGACGGGTCTGGTTGTCATTCCAGAACGCCTGTTGCAACACAAGGAGTTCGAATATCTCCACGGCCAGGTTTCGCTTCATTTTGTGCTCTGTCATCCGGTCAATCAAAGTGATGTTCAAGATCAGCACGAGCAATTTCAATGGCATTCCACCAAGGAACTAAGGGTCCTGAAATTTCCTAAAGGCAACGCCGATGTGATTGATCTCATTTCGCAAGTGAGTGATGAGTGATCATCTGCGGGTAAGTGATTGGCATGAAAAAACTCGGATTGATTTCCTGCTCTTATTCGTGCGATTCGTCAGATTCGTGGTCAAACCTCGTCATCCTCAAACAACCAGAACACTCGGATGGGAAATTTCAGCGGTCCAAAGCAACTTCAATTCGGAGTTTTTAATCAAACTTGTTTCGGGTGAAATGGTGAGGACGGCGTTGTGTTTGACGCTCATGAAGTCGGCTCAGCATTCGAAGTTAGCAGAACGACGAACGTGTTTTGTCAGGATGCACGAGTAAAACTGTGCGATTACGAGGTTACAAATGACGGAACCTACAGATGACAAATTAACGGGCGGAACACCAAAGCTGATCGAGCCCTTCAGCCTTGAAAAGGCAAATCAGGCACAAGCGGCACTTGCCAGAGAATGTGGCATTTCGCGTCCGTGGACGAACTCGATCGGGATGGAGTTCCGAAAGTCATGATCGGACTCGCTGGCTCTTATCCAACCCCCGCCAGTTCGTGCGTGGCATATTCTCCATGACCATCGCCAGAAACGCCGCTTAGACGACGCCAGCGGCCTTGCATAGCCGTTTGGTCGCCTTCTCGGTTCATCTTCCGGTCTGGTTGGCTACCACAATAGTAATATGGAACAACACGACAACTGCCCAACAAGAATTGACGGCGGGACACTACCATAGACAAGAAGACCACGACACCTGTCAGAGCATCGTGGTCTTCGAAAATTGTCCAGCAGCCAACCAGACAAAGGCGGTGAAGCCATAACTTATAGTAGTGCCGATGACGGCAAAATCTTCCAGACAAACCCTGTTTTCAGCAAACCAAGCCAATTCAAACCGAAGGGCTGGACCGACACCATTCTCGGATACATGCGTGAAGCCAATCAGTGGGCAAGGTGCATCCTTCGAAACCGCAAATTGATGAGGCGGCCCTATTCGTGGGTCGTCCACTTGAACCTGAATGAAGAACTTCCACCGAAGACCATCAAGGAGATGTGGCCCAAGGTCTGTCGCAAATTGAAGGACCGTGGCATCGTGGCTCTTTGGGTGCGTGAACCGAACCGACTGAACAAGTGCCATTACCACATCCTCATCAAGAACCAGATCAACAAGTCGGACTTGATGAAGGCCATCGAAGAGTCCATGCCATCAAGGGAGGTCGTCAAGTGGCGAAAGCGTGTCGAACCGATCAAGAAGGAATGGCGGTTGTGTCATTACAACGTGAAGGCAAAGATCAGGGGTCGGAACAAAAAAGGGATCATGGTCGAAGACCTCTATCGGCCCAAGCGACTCCTGTTTTTGGCGAAGTTGAAATTCAAGAAGGTCGGAACAATTGGCGATTTTTGGGGACGGGGCAAGAACAAGAAGAAGTTGTGGGACGAGATCAAAGCCATTGAGAAGCAGATCGGTGAAGGACTGGAAAAGCCGAACGTGAAGCGACTGTGCGGATACGTCTATGACTTCCTTGACGGGTACGTTCCGTTGAAAAAGATCGAAAGATCCTATGGATTCTGGTCGGATTCTGAAGGGGTCCAAAACTGGATTGAGTCGCTATTAACCGACGAATGGGCCGAAGAAGATGCCGCTGATAATGGCTAATGACGCTCGTTGGACCACAATTCACGGTAAAAACCGGACACACTCCAAACCCTTGTGCTGTCAGTGTTTTGCAGCGATTGTGTGGGTGTTGTGGGAAATTGTGCATGGGCATGGCCAAGTGCGATCTTGTTACGTCACGACGACGTGCCACCAAAACGCCATCGAACACAATTTCTCTGGCATTCGCATCATGGCCGAATCACAATTCCTAGCTCACCCCTTTCCAATAATGGCAACAATCGACATGGAAACAATCATCGAAGCACTGTCGTCGGGACCAGAAGATGCCCGACGATGGCTGACGGCGAACAGAGCAAATGACGGTTATGCAGACATCAGCCAGAGTGCTTGGGATTCGTCGCTGGCGGTAATTCACGGCGTGGGTTTGGACAAAGTTCGCCTTGCGGGTCGAACCATTTCTCCGAATTTCGTGAACTGCGTTTGGAGGGATTCAGAGTTTTTGGATCTAACGACGGACGGGCATTTTTGGGGGGCAGGAAACGAATGGCACAATTGTTCGTTTACGACTTCCGTTCTCTGTTTGGTGATCTCGCCTCAAAACTTGTTTGCTGGTTGCACATTCAACGATGTGGTGTTTGAGGGATACGTTGCGTGTGAAACTTTGTTTGAATCTTGCAGGTTCATGAACTGCAAATTCGAGTCGCTACGAACAATTCCGAAACGCCGATCTCGTTGGGCAGTTGGGCGAATGGCAAGCCTCGGTTCGTCTTTACAATTCGTCGGATGTGAATTCCATCATCCAGAGTTTCGCTACTGCGTTTTTGCCGATTCGGTCTTTTCAAAAAGCAGGTTTGTCGATCCGATGGCAACGGAGTGTGATTTCACATACATCAATTCAGACCACAAATGGTGGCCTGACTCGACACAGTGCGATGTGTTTGTATCCCATTTGGATCACGTAATTACGGAGATTATTGCACAACTAGGCAACGATTCGCCTGCTGCCAAGTCGCTTTTACGGTACAGAAACGAGTACGTGTGCGGCCACACTTTCAGCAAGGACTATTCTGCTTGCTTGTATGACGGAACAGTTCCAGATCCAGATTTGGACGTTGTTGAAGGTATCATCGATCAGGTCGGCCCAAGGTTCGGGCTGTAACGGTATGGTTTGGAACTGGTGATGGGGAACAGTTACGGCGATTGGCATCGACGAGATCGCATGGCAGAAGGGACACAAGTATCTCACGCTGGTTTATCAGATCAACGAAGGGTGCAAACGTGTGCTGTGGATCAGTCGCGAGCGAACGGAAGCCATCTTGCAGAGCTTTTTCGAGGTTCTGTCGGATGAAGTACGGGAGGGAATCCAATTCGTGTGCAGTGACATGTGGAAGCCCTACCTGAAGGTCCTTGCCGCCCAAGCTAGCAAAGCAGTCCATGTGCTGGATCGGTTTCATCTGATGGTGCACTTCAATAAGGCCCTTGATGAAGTTCGAGCAGACGAAGCCCGCCAACTGAAACGCGACGGCTATGAACCAGTCCTGAAACATTCACGATGGTGTCTGTTGAAACGTCCAGCGAATCTGACAGCGAAACAAGTCGTGAAGCTGGCGGAACTCATGAAATACAATCTGCGTTCGGTCCGATCGCACCTGCTTCGAGAAGAGTTTCAGCGGTTCTGGGAATACACTTCGCCAGGCTGGGCGGGGAAGTTCCTCGACGAATGGTGCGCCCGGACGATGCGGTCTCGCCTGGAACCGATGAAGCGAGTCGCCCGCATGCTGCGAGCACATCGCACATTAATCCTCAACTGGTTTCGCGCACGAGGAACGATGTCCTCGGGAATCGTCGAAGGATTCAACAACAAGGCGAAACTGACTACCAAAAAAGCCTACGGCTTTCGCACATATGAAGCGATCGAAATCGCTTTGTATCATCAACTTGGTAAGCTACCCGAGCCAAATTTTACCCACAGATTCTGGAGACGAGGCTGATTTTCTTGGTCTTGTCTTCCTTCCACTTACTACGAATCAACTTTCCGCCGCTTTGGACGGTGGGACTTCGAAGACTTGTTCCACCCTTCGTGATCTAAGTAATTGCGTTGCGATTCATGGTGAGAACCAGAAACGAGAACTATTTCTATAGGACCTATAAGAATTATGTGTGAGGTCGTCGATTGCTCTCAAAGGACGAAGATCAATCCCCTGCCGCCGGTGACGCACCTTCACCCCGCATCGAGGAAAAATCCCCCTGACTGAATTGGAGGATTTGGCAGATCGTTCCTTTTGCAATCTTTCGAAGTTCCTCGGGCTCGTTTTCATCTCGCGCAATCTTCATGAGCGCCGAAATCACGTCGCTCAGAGGATAATTGCGATTCGTTTCGTCCATAGCGGCATACGTCAATAACCAAATGGCCTCCATTCGGTAGGCGCGATCAGGATCGTTAATCGCTTTGATCAATTCCGGGATGGCTGCTTTACAGATTCGTTCCAAAGTACGTCCAGCGGCCTTACTTTCCCTTTCGTCACCTTTCGTCGCCATTTCCATCAACAACGGTACCAGTGTCGGGTTGGCATCGAGCGTCTTTCGCAATTCCGACGGTGACTGATTGCCTGGATAATAGACTTGCGCAGCCGCACAAACCGGAGCACTACAGGTCGGAGCGGGTTGATCGAGGTTGACTCTTGGACCGGACGGTTGCTGTCCGGTCGCATAAACTGCGAAGGTTCCAATGGCGGCGATGCCGGCAATACCAGTCAGAAATCGGTGACTATTCATGAGAAACTCCTTTTTCAAACAGAAATCAAACGCGTTCGATAAAAACAGTTATTGCTACGCTAAAAATCCTCCCGAGTAGTCTTCGTTTCATGATTCACTCCTCTCGGATTTTCGGTTGCTTCGGCGTTAACGTGCGAACGAAAAAGTCGTTCACGATTGGTAGCAGAAATGGAACCCTTTTTAACGAATGAGGACAGTGCCCTACCCTTGCCAGTCGGATGTATGTGACGTCCTTGACGCCTGCTTGATCGAGTGCCATAACGAACTGATCTGCGGTTTCAATTCCGACCTGTTCGTCATCAACACCGTAGATTAATAACAGCGGAGGTATTGTTTTGGAAAGATGATTTACTGGCGATGCCAGTTTGTAAGTGTCGATCCGGTCTCGTTCCGGCGGGCCACCGAGAAACGGTTGAATCGCATATTTCACCTGATCGTGGTGATATTGATGTAACAAGTCGATGGGGCCACTGTCGCTGACAACGGCGTGAACAAGGCTGGATTGGTCCAGATCAGAACCATCCCCTTCCAGTTTGGCTTCAGGTCCGACCATGCCGAGCATCAGTGCCAGATGGCCACCCGCCGAATTTCCCCAGGCACCGATTCGATCGGGATTGATGTGATATTCTTTCGCATGAGCTCTCAAGAAACGAACGGCGTTTTTGCAGTCATGTAACGCAGCGGGAAACGGAGCCTCATCCGACAAACGATAATTGATTGTGGCAGCGACGAATCCCTGGCGAGCGAAATCGATGATGTTTCCAGGTGGGCTGTTCGCCGGAGTTGAGAAGCTCGATTTATCCCCTTGAAGCCAGCCACCTCCATGAATCACGACAATCGCGGGTCGCGGCTCCGAAGAATCACTTTTCGGCATGGCGAGATCCATTGTCCAGTTTTTGCTATCGCCTTCGCGGTATCGGATGTTATGGATCAGAGAAATGTCGTCGGGGATTCTTGGCACGTCATCGCCATGGACGACGGCGAAGGCGAATACGAGGAAGAATGCTGAAAGACGGGTCAGCGGTTTGTCAACGAGGTTCATTTCTCACAATCTCCAAGTGCCATTCATCGTCATGCTTATCACTTATCTCGTATAAGCAAATCAATCACAATTGCGTGGAAATCGTTCGGTGTTGTTGGAATCGAATGCTGATGGTGTTTCCCTGGTCGTTTCATCAGACACTCTGACTTATTGCGACATCTAGCTTCGACGAGGTGGTTCTCAAGAGGTAGCTTGAGAACGAGAAAAAAGGAGAAATTCGAAAAATTAGCGCTTCCAATTCCGTCTTAAGTAAGATATTCTGTCTCTAGTTATTCACAGTATGCTCAGTTCTTGGGTTGCCGATCTCACATTCGAGGAGCTTTTCCATGGTCCGCTCCGTTTACCTGTGTCGAAATCAAAGTTTCAAGCGGTTCGCCATCCTGGCACTGGGGCTTGGCGCTGTCTGGCTGGCGGAGACGGCCGTGGTTGCGTGGTACACTCGTCCGACGGAATCTCAACTGGTTCAAGGGAAAGAGCTGTTTGAGCACAAATGGACCGAACACGATTCGCTGTCTGGTGGAGGCGATGGGCTGGGCCCGGTCTTCAACGCGACATCATGCGTTGAATGTCACTTTCAAGGAACGATTGGCGGGGCGGGTCCAAATAAATTCAACGTAAAGACGTTTGAGATTTTGCCGACGAAGAAAGAGCCATTGCCATTGGCAGGGATCGTGCATGCATCTGCCGTCAAACCAGAACTGGTGGAAACAGCCTCGACGGTTCGTCGACATAACCCGATCGTTAAGAATGGGATGAAAGTGATTGGCGGCTGTCGAATCGACATCGTCGATTTCGATCCGATTCACTACGACACGAGCAATACTCCAGCCCTGTTCGGCCTGGGTCAGATCGACAAGATCAGCCCGATGGCAATACGGACGAATGCAGTCAAGCGTTCGCTGGGAAGTGCCACGAAAGAATTTTCGCTCAATTTCACTTCGACACCAATTGGTCGTGTTCGTGTCTTGCCAGACGGTCGGATTGGCAAGTTTGGTTGGAAAGCTCAATTTGCGACCCTGAAAGAATTCGTCGCTGCGGCGTGTGCTGGCGAGCTAGGTTTGTCCAACCCGATGAAGAAACAGCACGTTCCTCAGGAATACCGCGAGGACAAAGATGCCAAGCTGGATATGACTCGACAGCAGTTTACGGCTCTTGTGTCGTACGTCGAAAATATTCCTGCACCACGTCGCGAACGTCCTTCGGACTCCGCTGCTTTGACGATTGTTGATCGTGGTGAAGCACTGTTTGCAACTGTTGGCTGTGCCGATTGCCACGTACCGAACATTGACGGGGTTCAAGGGGTCTACAGCGACTTCAGTCTTCATAGCCTGACTGACAACTTGAATGCCGGCTACACCAAAGAGACCGACGTTCCGCTGCCGAAAGACCATCCCGCTCTCGACGAATGGAAGACTCCTGCACTCTGGGGGGTTGCCGATTCGGCCCCGTATTTCCACGACGGCGGTTCACCGGATCTGGCGAGTGCCATTGAACGTCATGCCGGTGCAGCGAAGCATGTGCGAAATCGATATCGGGCATTGCCGGAACAGGATCGGGCTGCGATTGTCGAGTTTCTCAAGACGCTACGAGCACCGGCTGGTGAGCCTGTGGTCGATCGTTGAACCGCGAGGAGAGGTTGTGATTTTCTCGTAGTGGAGGCTTCCAGCCTCCACTATTATTTGTTGTGACGCGCACGGGCTGAAGCCCATGCTATGGTTGTCTACGGTTAAGTAACGTCGTCACGTTTGATCAAATCGGGGCCGTCGCCGAGTACTTTTTCGTACTTTCCCGTTGATGACTTCTGATATTTTGTGAAGCCAAGTTTTTCGAGGCTGCGGTTGCTGATATCCCC
>JBAXBD010000230.1:0-8631 GCA_037142165.1 Schlesneria sp.
CTCGATATCCCGTGACCGTGAGTGAGTTTTTATTGTTCATCGAGAATAAAGGATACGAAAGCAACGTTTTCTGGAAAAGCGGCGGTTTCGGGCTATTCGACGAACCGGAAGGCTGGGCCGATCAGCTCGCTCATAAAAACCGTCCCGTAGTTGGAGTGAGCTGGTTTGAAGCGATGGCCTTTTGCGATTGGGCGGCAATTCGTTTGCCCACAGAAAGTGAATGGGAACGGGTCGCGCGCGGCAGTTCCGCGCGCAAGTATCCGTGGGGCTCAGAACCGCCGGACACAACTCATTTGAACTCCGACATGAAAATCGGTTCTCCAACGCCCGTAGGAATTTTTCCGGTCGGCGCGACGAACGACGGCGTCGAAGATATGGCTGGCAATGTCTGGGAATGGTGTTGCGATTGCGATGGCCCCTATTCCGAATACCCGCAAATCAATCCCACTGGTCCCATAAGTGGCGACTCTAAGATTCTACGCGGAGGATCTTGGGAATCTAACTCACGGCTCGCGCGCTCGGCTTTCCGCCACAGAAATTCGCCTTTTTACCGCAGCGCTACGATCGGATTTAGAGTAGTTTCGTTGATTCAAGGTACTAAATAGTCTTGGCAATTACCCTACGTATCTCGTCAGTGGATCGACAAAATCGGACTGCCTGTAACGCAGGTTTTTGGTTCAAATGGTAAACAGCCGAGTGACATCGGTTTGGGCTCGCAATTCAGGTAAGATCCGGTCGTTTGCTGGTCGAACGAGAAAAGCATTTCGTCCGAGCAGGTGTTGCCGTGGTCAGCTTTCGAACAAGCATTCACAATCGCAGCATTGAAATCCCCGCCACCGAGAAACTCGCGGAAACGCAAGTCGTCGACATGATGCTGGCTGCAATCGCTGGGAGATTGCTGCGTCCTGGCGTCGGACAGCGATCTATTTGACGTTAATACTTTCTTTTTTGATCACTCATGACGGGTTGTCGGGCCACTTCAGGGCACCCCATTATTTTTTGTGATCATGCCCCAGGGCGGCGCTCGAAGACGAGCTTGCCGCTGGGCTGATATCTATTGCCCATTCAGGGCAAAAAGACGTTTTACGACATTGCTGATTGGTCTGGTGACCAAACGTTGGCTTACATCCGCACAAGGCGGTAGGCATGCCTCTTACATTCATGACCGCAGGCTACGTGGCACCGATTGACCATTTGCGGCCACTCGACTTCATTCAGTGACACTTTCACAAAGCGAAGATACTGCTTGTCCGACGACTCCGAAGCAGTGGCAGTTCAAGATGAAGTCCAAAGAATAATCCTGTCGTTGCCTGCACGGGCTGAAGCCCATGCTACGGGGTCGCTCCGGCTTTGGCTCGTGCGATGGTGAAATCGACTAATTCCTGGCAGCGGAAGAAGCCTTCCCAGAAGTTGTGGCCCTGGCCTTTGGCGACGATTAATGTGACAGCGCTTTCGGCGTTTTCTTGTTTGTACTTTGCCACGAATTCGGCGGAGTTTTCTTTCAAGGGGACGACCTTATCTTCGTCGCCGTGGATGAACAGGGCCGGGATTTTTGATTTGGCTAGTTTTGAGACCCGCTCGATCGGATTGAACTCGGCTTGTCTTTCGGTCAGTTGCTCGGGAGTCAGTTCGTAAGCGGGGGCGGCTTTTGTCAGGCCGGGGTACGTGCGGAAATCGAAGACGGGGTAGATGCCGGCGATGCCTGCAACCTTGTCGGTGTTTTCACTGGCCCAACTGGTGACCCACAGGCCGCCACGGCTGCGGCCTAACAGGCAGGGTTTGGCTGCGAAACCTCGATTTCTGGTCATCTCGTTATAGAACGCCGTGAAAAGCTGACGTGATTTGGGGCTGCCGTATCCTTCGCCAACATCGATCCCGGCAACGGCGACTCCTGCTTCGAGAAACTGCGAGTGCATCCACTTCTCGTGCTCGTCGGGATATCCGGCTAAGGTTGGTGCGTACATCACCCAGGGGCGTGAGCCTTTTACTGAGGGATCTCCCTTGGGGGTGAGAATAAACGCCGGGCGTCCTTCGACGAGGAACGACTCGCCCGGAAGAATCAATTTCTTCACCGGTTCGTCGGCTGCGACTGCGACCGAAGTCGTCATGATACAGGCCACTGTGCAAAACAGATGGCGGATCGAACGATTTGAAAATTGTCTCGTCATGTGAATTCCTTCATTGAATGCGTTTTAATCATGAATGTAATTCGCACCACGACAATTTGCACACTTCGCTGAGTTGGCGAACCTGAAAATGCAAAAGAGTTTTAACCACGAATCTGACGAATCGAACGAATAAGAACTCCAGAGATAAATGCAAAACCGTCGGCGTCCGTGTACCGCAAGAAAAACCTAACTGTAAAAGTACTGGGTTAACCACATTCAGACGCTTCAGTATTTTATTCGTCAGATTTGTGAGATTCGTGGTTACCCTCTTCCTAAATTGCGTTGCGGGCAAGGCCCGCGTCAAGAAATGCATTAAATTTGCGGTCGTCCCATTCGTCACTTTTTTCAAGCAGGAAATTGGCTCGGCGAACATGCCGTAAGGAAAGTGATTCGATGAACAAGCCTCACGATACACCCGCCACACTTGAGCCGTTCATTCAACGTCATTTCGTGCAAATTTTGATTGGCGCATTTGTGGCGTTGATCGGTTGTGCGTTGCTTGTCATCTGGGTGCCAGGCCCACAAAAACAACGGAACGCGCCGAGACCTCGGCAGAAAACTGGCGGGTACGGTTATCATTACACTGGACCAGATTGGATTCCAGAATCCGTACCATTAGAGGATCTCAAGAGTGCAACCTCGCTCAATCGACTCCCGGTCTACAGCAGACAGGTCACTGACGCCGGTTTGGTGCGTCTGCTTGGAATGACCAACCTCACCTGGCTCGAGATCAACAGCAATCAAGTGACAGATGCCGGATTAGAGCACCTCAAGGGACTGACGAACCTGACGTACCTCTCCCTTAATTGTGAGCAAATCACAGACGCCAGTTTAGAGAATCTTAAAGGACTGACCAACCTCAAGAATCTCTGCCTTGACAACACGCAGGTCACGGACGCTGGCTTGGCGCACCTCAAGGGACTGACGAATCTCAACGAACTTTTCCTTAACGGTTCGCAGATCACCGGCCCCGGTTTGGAGCATTTGATCGGACTGAAAACCATCTGCCTCTTTAAAACGCCGGTTACTGACGACGGCTTGAAGTACCTCAAGGGACTCACCAACCTCATATCACTGAATCTCGACAACACGCAAATTACTGATGCCGGTCTGGAGCACCTGAAAGGATTGAGCAATCTTCTCACGCTTTCCCTCAACAACACGCTCGTCACCGATGCCGGATTGGTCCATCTCAAGGGAATGACCAATCTTATGTTCCTTTACCTTAAAAACACACAGATTACGGGGACCGGCCTGGAGCATCTCGTCGGACTGACCAATTTCAGAGGATTAATTGCCAGCAACTCACAAGTCACTGACGACGGTTTGGAACACCTCAAGGGAATGAGCTTACTCGACTCTCTCAGCATCGATCGAACACGGGTTACGGGAGCCGGCCTGGAACAACTCAAAGGTATTCCCAAACTCCGATTCCTCCGGATCGACAGCACGCAGGTCACGGATGCCAGTTTGGAGTATCTCAAAGGACTGACCAACCTCGACACACTTTATCTCGACGACTCCCACGGGACTGACGCAGAATGCATGGCAAAGCTTCGCAAGAACCTGCAAACTCGCTGGATCTTACCGGACCCGACGATCCCGGAGGGTTTTTGAGCTTTGACGAAAAATTGCAGATAACACGGGCAAACCATCCCATTTCGCCTTCAAGAAAACCGGGACAAGAACGATTCCCTTCGGCTCTGAACTCGCCGCGTCTTGAATCAACCCAATTTGGGACGGGTTGATTTTTGTGGGTGTCAGTGCGGAATTTGTCATGACAATGTCAGGCAACAATGTTATTCTTGACTGATCGAATCCGACTTGCGCGAGACAGGAGAAAAAGATGGCAGAACGATCCGCCCGAACGGCCAAGATTGACCTTCGACTTTCACCAGAGGCGAAGCTCAAGCTTCAGACAGCGGCGAGTGTCTCCAAGCGATCTGTTAGCGAATTCGTGCTGGAAAGTGCTCTTGTCCGCGCCGAGGAAACACTTACCGATCGGACACGATTCGGCCTGGATGTTGACCGGTGGAAGGCTTTTCTCAAGGCGCTGGACGCATCCCCGCGCGACTTACCTCGATTGAAGCGGCTTTTTGAAGAACCGAGCGTATTCGACTCCGGGGCAGCTTCGTGAGTGCTCCTCTCAGGATTGAAAAGCTTTCTCCAGATCATTCGCTTGACGGTTTTGACTGCGGTCGTGAGGAATTCAATCGATTTTTGGCCAGGTTTGCGCTCGCCAGTCAGCAAGCTGGCGCGGCGATAACGTACCTGGCTCTTTCCGGTGAGATGGTCGCTGGATATTAGTCACTGGCTGTGGGCGAAGTGGCGTGCACCGAAGCACCCGATCGATTGAAAAAGGGATTGGCACGTCATCCCATACCGATCATGTTGCTGGCGCGACTGGCGATATCAACAGAATGGCAGGGACACGGACTCGGCAAAGGGCTGTTAAAAGACGCAATGCAACGAACGCTGCAAGCAGCCGACATTGCAGGGATATGGGCATTTGCCGTACATGCAACGGATGACAACGCTCGGCAGTTTTATGAGCATTTTGGATTCGTCGCGTCACCGACGGACCCGCTTCATCTGTTCCTGTTGATCAAAGACATCAGACGAATTGCCGGACATTCGCGTAGATGACTCCTTTACCCAACGATCAGCCGAGTAATTCTGGTCTGACTCGACCATCCCCGGCGATGGGGTGTGGACGGCCCTGCTGGTCGGGGATGGTGGTCGATTCGTCATAACCGAGCAGATGATACGCCGTCGCCTGCATGTCTTTGGGGGAAATCGGTGTATCGATCACATCGCCCGCGATGGCATCGGTCTGGCCAACGATTTTTCCTAGCGACATCCCGCCACCAGCGAAGACCGATGAATAGGCCCGTGACCAGTGGTGTCGAGCACCTCCAACTGGACCGGAATCGATTTGCGGGGTTCGGCCATGTTCGCTCGTGCACAACACCAGCGTTTCGTCGAGCAGGCCATGATCTTCCAGGTCCCTGATCAAAGTGGAATAGCTTTGATCAAAGACGGGGAGCAGATAATTTTTCAGACGTGGGAAATGATTCGAATGAGTGTCCCAGACGGATGCTCCGTGCGGACCGAACGGGTCCCAGAAGACGGAAACGAAGCGTGCTCCCACTTCGACCAGGCGTCGAGCCGCGAGACAGGACTGGCCAAACAGGTTCATGCCATATCGCTCGCGCATGGCGGGAGATTCGCGACCGACGTCGATCGCCTCACGGATTCGGTTGGAACCGATCAACGACATCGCTCGTTGCTGATGAGCGTCGTAATTGCCGAATTCGGCCGACCGGTCCAGCACGGTTCTTGAGGAAGCTTCGATCCCGCCGTGTGGCTCACGCACCTGTTCCGTCTTTCCGTAGGCCAGCTTGGGAACGATGACAGTTCCTTGACCGGTGAAATCGGTCCAGAACGGGTCGTAACTATTGCCGAGAAACGCCGCATACGGCCCCGCCTGATCGGACGAACTTCCCTTAGAACAGAATCGCCAGGGGAGGCCGATGTTTCGAGGCAGGGGAGGGGACCGCCGGCCTGACCGGCGTCCATCCAGGTAATCCACGACCGAGCCGAGATAGGGCCAATGTTCGGGTGCTCTCGGATTAGTTTCCAGCGGAATGTTATAGGTTGGCATCCCGGTCATGACGTAGGCACAACAGTGAATGGGGTAATCGTGCGTCATCGAACGAACAACGGTCAGTCGATCGGTGATCTGTGCGATTTTTGGCAGCCCCTCGCCAATTTGCAGGCCCGGC
Organism: Schlesneria sp.; assembly: GCA_037142165.1. GTDB lineage: Bacteria > Planctomycetota > Planctomycetia > Planctomycetales > Planctomycetaceae > Schlesneria. The sequence goes on from JBAXBD010000230.1 coordinate 5,954, forward strand.
ACTACGGTGTCGATGGCTTTCATCTCACCCTGGATTTGGGCAGGTGCCTGCGGCTTGGGATCGAACGTTTCATGCTGAGGGGGCGAACCGAACAGAAAGACGAAAATGCAGGACTTGGCTCGCGGTTTTTGATTGGACAATCCAGATGCCGTTAAGGAAGTCTGCGCAGTGGTGTTAAGTCCGAGTCCCAATGCACCGATTCCGCCAACGTGAAGCAGATCACGTCGCGTGATTCCGTTGCAGAGGCGTTTTTTACTTCCCAGGATTCGCAGCATCCGCATTGACCCCATTATGGATTTCTCGGTTCTGATTCTCTCATGGTCGGTGGCCAATCGCCAGACTGAACGTGGTTTTCCCCTCATTCCCAAGCTCCACGTTGGGAATGCACCTCCTCGAAACACTGAGTCGACGCTCAAGAAAGGACTGGAGAGTTTTGACCACAAATCTAGCGGATCGGAAAATAAGAGATCAGATGAAATCGAACCAAGATCGTCTTCGGTCGTATTCCGTGGCGAAATCCTGACGATGAATGATGAGTTAGCGAGCTCTCCTCATCTGTTTTCTTGAATTCGATTCGTGAAAATTCGTGAGATTCGTGGTTGTAGACTTCTTGGTTTGATCGCTTTGATTTCCTCGCGAATCGTGTGCGCACACCACCAAATCGCCATAAACCATTATTGGATAAGACATTTTCCGCCTCCGTAATTGCAAAAACCGAAGCATGAGCTTAGAAGAAAAGCGTTCCCAAACTGGAGTCTGGGAACGAGATACGACGCGATTCAACGAGAATTGTCCGAGAAAATCGTTGAATAGGGTCAAATCTTCGGTAAGTCGGTTGATCGGCACGCCGTAAGTCGCTAAATTCTTCGTTCCCCAAAATTTTGGGTGGGTGTCTTTTTGTATTTGCGAAATTTCGGTGAAGGTTGAAGTTGTGATTGCTCCCCGCACGACGTTTTTGAAAGCCTCTGATCGTGGGCCTACTGGAAACCACCAGGCAAAGTGGTTTGTGGTAGATGCCGAAGGAATGACAGTCGGTCGCCTGGCGACTCGGTTGGCCACGATACTCATGGGCAAACACCGACCAGACTATACGCCACACGTTGATACGGGTGACTATGTCATTGTCGTCAATGCTGACAAAGTTCGATTCACGGGTGGCCAGATGGTTCATCCGACGTATCCACACTACACGACCAAGATGGCCAAGAAGAGCTATCAATGGTTTACCGGCTGGCCCAGCGGTCAACGAAACATCCCCGCCATCAATCTGTGGGAAAAGAACCCGACAGAATTGTTGCGGTTGGCTGTGAAGCGAATGCTTCCGAAGAATGCCCTTGCGACTCACATGCTCGCAAAACTCAAGCTGTTTGTTGGCCCGGAACACACTCATCAAGCCCAACAGCCAGAACCGCTGCCCGCCTATCTGCTGCCGAAATAATCGGTCGCATTCAGGTCTGATGTCTGGCATGACATACGTGCCGCCTAAGAATAAGTCTCTTTTTTCTGAAACATTTCCGTTGAGCATGGATCCGATGGACGACACGACGACTCCTGTTGCTACTGCCACTGAACTCAATTTTTCGACCGCTGCCGAACCGGTCGTTGTTGCGCCTGAACCACGCGTTGTGAAGATTCACGGCAAGCTGGATCGTAACGGGGTTGCGATCGGTACCGGTCGTCGAAAGACTTCGGTCGCTCGTGTCCGATTGAAAGCTGGCAACGGTGCGACCTCGATCAACGGTCGTCGTCTGGAAGAATATTTTAATAACATTCGCGACCTTCAGATGATTGAAGCTCCTTTGCGAGCGACTGAAAAGTTAGGTCAGGTCGATTTGTGGGTTCGCGTCAATGGTGGTGGAACGACCGGACAGACCGGGGCCATCGTCATGGGTATCGCTCGTGCTCTCGAAGCGTTGAATCCCAGCTTCCACGCTCTGCTCAGTGAAAACGGGTTCTTGACTCGAGATAGCCGAATGGTCGAACGTAAGAAATACGGCTTCAAGAAAGCTCGTCGTTCGCCTCAGTTCTCGAAACGATAATCCAAGATGTTTCGCGAGTGGATTCACCGCGAAATGGTTTTGGTAACGCTGATACATCGCCCCGCCGGAATTCGTTCCGAGCGGGGTGTTTTTTTTATAGATTGTGAAAAGAAGTACGACACGAAACCATACGAATAAAGAGTAGCAAATTCCATGAAATCCAGTCGAAAGACGCCTTTTTGTGTATTTTATAGTTTTGCGTCTTTCCGTGTAATTCTGTGTTAATCTGTGGCAAAAACTCTTCCGTTTTTCTTCACCTTTGGGGATCGATAGTTGTACCTTTCGATGAACGAAGACGTGCGTAAGACGAGACTTCAGCCCGCGTGGCGTTAAACCTTGCACGGGCTGAAGCCCATGCTACGACTTGTGGAACTTGCATGAAGCTGACGTTCAAACTGGTGTTTGCTCTGATCGCTTTAATCGTCCTGATTCTGGTCGTGGACGCTTATCTTTCCGTGCGCCGTGAATCTGCTTTCTTGCGGGAGGAATTGCAGCGAAAGGCCTATCGAATCGGCAGTGCCATGAAAGAACTTGTGGCCGATGCCTGGCGACGACAGGGCCCGGATGTCGCACTCGCACTGATCCAGGCAGCCAACGAACGTGAGCGACTACTCATGATTCGCTGGGTCTGGCTGGACG
>JBAXBD010000231.1:0-8613 GCA_037142165.1 Schlesneria sp.
GCTTTGCCCGTCAGCGTGAACTGGGTCTAGTCACTTGCAACTTGTCTGTTCGCGCGGAAAAAACCGCGCCCCGCTGGAACCCGTCTGAAGAAGAACTCCAGCGCCGGGTTGGTGCGGGCGAGATCGGACGTGCCGTCGCATGGAGTGATCTGACAGAGGAGCAACGGGTGTTTCAGGCAGGGAAGATGGCGATTCATGCAGCGATGGTCGATCGAATGGATCGTGAAATCGGCCGAGTCATCGATCAACTGGTTGCCACAAACAGCTTCGACAACACTCTGATCATGTTCCTGTCAGATAACGGCGCAAGTGCCGAGCAGATCATTCGAGGCGATGGTCACGATCCCGCAGCATCACCCGGCTCAGCAGGTTCTTATCTGGGGCTTGGTCCCGGTTGGTCGACAATGTCGAACTCACCATTCCGCATGCACAAATCATGGGTTCATGAAGGGGGCATTTCCACTCCGCTGATCGTTCATTGGCCAGCGGGAATCGCCGAAAAAGGAGGATTGCGTCATACTGCCAGCCACCTGATAGATATCGTTCCGACATTACTGGATGTCACAAAGGCCAAGCGAATCGAAACCTGGAACAATCACCCTGTTCCCGCTCTACCGGGTAGCAGTCTGGCCCCAGCGTTCGCAAAGAACGTCGCCGTACCACACGAGTTCCTGTGGTGGTTTCACGAAGGGAACCGAGCGGTTCGAGTAGGGGATTGGAAGCTTGTTTCCTGGGGTGCCAACGGACCTTGGGAGTTATTTAATGTCCAAAATGATCGCAGTGAAACAACGAACCTCAGCGAGACATTTCCTGGTAAGGTGCGAGAACTTGAAGAGGCGTGGAAAGCGAAACTGGAAGAGTTCCAAGAACTTGCGTTGCAGAAGGATTAAGGGTTCTTCGAACTTCATTGTCGTGTGCCATTGCTTAGGAGTCTTCGGAGAAGGAGTGTTTTGACATCGACGCTCACTTTTTATCTCGACACAGCTTGACGGAGGAGCGTCACGCAGTGACACGGTTTTCCGTGGAACCAATAACGTTATTGGGCTTCATATGCCACTCGATAAAGTAGGAATCATTTCGCCGCGGTTTCCGTCAGTTTGCTCGTCGGTTGGACCAGATAGTAGTCGTTGAGCGCCGTCGCAAAGACTTTCCCTTCGGCGTGTAGCTTGAGCACAACTTCCTTAAACATGTTATGAACCGTGGCGTGATGACTCACGTCGGGTTTTGGAATTTGATGCTCCATCCACCAGCTTGCCAGTTGAAGCGTGGTCAGTCCGATGTTCATGGCAAGTTGTGCGTACGTCGCTTCGAGAGCTCGTTGCAGATCGACACCAGCCCATTTGGGTATCTCGGTATGAGTACATTTCCCCAGCAACTGGCAAAGGACTGATGGTTCAAGGTAACGCTGGTTACGATGGTTTGACTCGTAAACTTCAGTTTCATGGATTGGCCGACTGATACCGTCAGGAAGCAATGCTTCAAGGTCGCCTGATCGAGCCAACCCGACAACGGCTTCAAAGGCATCGAGCGTGGCGTACTGTTCAAAACCCAAAGTCTCGATCGAGAAGCGGCCGGGAAGTGACTTGAGCTTTTCCAGGCACGACTGACCTGCACCCGCCAATTGAAGTGGTTCCCGATCATCCACAATCAGGATTGCTCGATCCGGCCCATTTGGTCCCTCGAATTCCGCAAGAATTCGCTTCAACATGTTTGTGGCGACCAGGCCGCTGGATGCGTCTGCAACAGTAACTCCAATGGTTCGCTTCTTCCCTTGTGGTGCGTCCGGAAGGTGCTCGACGACCAACTGAAACGCAGGCCTTTTACGGGACTTTGCCGAGCTGACAACGATGCCTGCGAATCGACCGTATTGCTCGGCTCGAAAAGGGGAACCCGCCTTCCCACAGATATGTAACAGCGTTGTCAGCAAGCCAACGACATTACCGGCATCGACAGGCAGTTCTTCCGGTCGCAGCATCCGCGATTGACGGTGCTCTTCAATTTTTGCTGAGACTTTCGCATCGATCAGTTGAATGATGTCGACGTCGTTAACGTCCAGTGCTTTCAACGAGTCGCGACCGTGTTCGGACCATGCGTGTACCCAATCGGCAACGCCGTGCTTTTGAAGTTCGCGGGATTGTTGGTCCCAGGCAAGGCCAGCCTGATTGATGATCGTTCGGGGACGCAGGTCCGATTTCTGTTCGCCACTGACATCAAGCAACGTCTCTCTGGCCCATGCTTTTCCGAGCGGAAACAGCGGATCTCGTTGACGCTGTTCACAAACTTCGGTTAACGAATCAAACCGTGCGAACGACTGCTGTAACCGATCCTGAATCATCAATCTCGCCGCGTCTGCATCAATGCCTGACAAATGGATCGAGAATTGCTGGATGCGATCCCAACTCGATTGGGACATCAGTTTTTGCCGAGTCCATTGGATAAACGTATCGTCGACGCCGCTGGTCACCACCAGTAAGCGAGGACAAATATCGAGTAAGGCATGCGTCGTCGCAGACCAGCTTTGAACCTGTTCTTCGGTCAGCGTATCGACCTGGTCAAAACAGAGAATGAACGACCGATTTCGAAACCCGGCAAATTGGCACAATGCCCGCAAGACTTCTTTCATTTGTTCGACATCAAGTGAACATCCATCGTCCGATACGGCCGAAACCTTCAAGTCCAATTGCCGGGCTTCGTTTGGATCGAGATAGCCACCCGACAGCCAGCGTTTCGCCAAGTCGGCACGCCCATTGGGGCGGTGACCACGAGATTGATGCAGGATATCTTCGAATAATAACCACAAGACGTTGTAGATCGAGGCATCGCCTTTCAGACGATTTAAAATGACATTGTAGGCTTGGTGGGCGGTTGGGAAGTCGACTTGTTGAGTGATTCCTTGTGCCGCCAATGCGTGATTCAGCGTCGCACTGACTAAGCGGTACAGCCTCGTCTGCTCCGGCGACTTTGTCATTCCCTTTGTCAGAATACTGATCGACGTTCGCAAGATCGTCCGCAGAATGTCGTTTGGCCCGGCCTGAAGATTGAGCAGATAGACGAACGGGTATTTTTCTTTACGAGCCCAGTCTCCGAACCGAGCGAGCAGGTGACTTTTCCCGACACCCGGCGACCCGGTCACGACGACTCCGCAACCCATTTCTTTACTTTGTGCGGCTTTCTTGGCGCGGCTCGTTAATTCATCGAATGCGTCGGCGTGAATTTGCGGAATGTCACTCGTCAACGAATCCGTCTGCGTGACGCGGTTTTCGTCGAACGGATTCGTGTATCGAACATGTTCGGCGAACATCTCTAAAGTCAGTGCCGACGGGGACATCACATAAACTTTCTGCGGGATTGACGAAGCGATACCTAACGAATGCGATTACTTTTTATGAACGAGTAAATGAGGAACGTGATCGACGACAAGGCACGCCGACCGTTCTTCATCGGTCAGTCCGAACCGGCCTTCAACGAGACTCAGGGAATACCGTCCAGATCGTCGAAGTGTGAGTAGTTCCCGGTCAAAGATTTCGCGCGGATATTTGTTCAGGGCAGGACGGAGGTCGACCAGGCTCGCGTACCGTGGCAAGCCAAGTTTTCCATCGAGACTTGCAAACGCCGCATCGAAGTCGCGCGCAAAGTCAGCCGCGTCGAAAGCTGTTTGGATTCCATTTGCTGTGTCGACGGTGGCATTGCCCACCACATCCGATAACCGAAAAAACGACCACTTCTTTCCAATTTTCAATGCACCCATACCCGAAGGAACGCAATTTCCACAGATGTTTCGCTCGATCGATGTTTGAAAATAAGGTCTTATCGCCGAGTGAAGACCTTTGCACTTTGCGATCTTATCGACGGCAATAACAGAGTTGGCATCCGTTCGAAGCTTTTCGAACGCCATAGAAAGCAGAGTCGGTGAATCTGCAAGGAGAACTTCGTCACCGACCAACGCAACATCCGCCTCTGGATCACCTTCGAACGCGATAATCGTTTGAGAATAAAAAGGTTCAGACCTGATTGCTTTGTTGCGAATGTCTTGAGTCGCTGAACTGCAGGTCAATTCAAGAAGTGCCGGTAAGCGAGTCGGATACGAACGTTCTCCCAATGTTTTGAGGCGCTTTAATTCATCAATCAACTTTCGGCTCAGCTCGACTTCCGGTAATGGAAACCGTTCGTCATGAATCGCGAATAGCTTTTTTCTGCCGCTGATCACGACGACCGGCGATAACCCGGCAGGGAGATGATGCGTATGGGTAGGCCAATATATGTCGACCAGCTTCTTGAGTGATTTATCGAGAGTTTGAGTCAACTCGGCCAGCGTTCGAACTGGTGCTGCTGCCGAACACCCTTGTGCGACCAGCGATTTCAGTAACCCAGCGTCCTGCGATAGCGATTCAAGATCAGCTTTGAGCAGAACCAGACTGTTCTGGTCAAGTTTACTCGCCAGCATCATTTGCTGTTTTGCAGGAGCTTTCCGCAATGCCGCTTGCGCCACTTCAACGGTCAGTCCCGGGACTTGGGCGACCAATTGCAAAAATGTCAGCCAACCGGAACTTGTCGACCCGTGTGCTTGCAGCGTCTCAACTAAAGCGTTGGACGCCACACTTACAGGATCAGGTCGTTTTGGAGACCGTGTTTTCTTCGCTGCTGTCTGACTTGCATCCGCCATGATTTCCGTGCTTTACTTGGGTTTGAACCCAATTATTCAGTCCCTAAGTTGATCAAGTGACAACCAGGGTCTATCTTGCTCGGACAGCGCCACTGCGGTCAAGAGGCTGTCGTGACAATACATTCCTGATTGGGAAATCGGAATCCGTACCACGGACGAGAAATTTCCGATCATAATGCTGTTGACCTGAAAATGGTCTTAGTCAGTTACCTACTGAAAGTTGTTTAAATGCCAGCGAGTGTTCGACGTGCGCTGATCAGCCTCAGCGACAAACAAGGTTTGATCCCCTTTGCTCAAGGACTTGTCCGTTTCGGTTTTGAATTGTTGTCGACGGGAGGGACTCGTAAGTCGCTGGAAGCAGCTGGTGTACGGGTCATCGATGTTGCCCAATACACGGGTTTCCCCGAGATGATGGACGGGCGGGTCAAAACACTGCATCCCAAAGTCCATGGCGGATTGCTCGGACGGCCGGATTTGGCTGCCGATGCCAAATCGATGAGTGAGCATGGCATCACCCCATTTGAACTGGTGATCGTCAATCTTTATCCGTTTGTCGAAACGATTTCGAAACCGGGGGTTTCGCCAGCAGAAGCGATCGAGCAAATTGATATTGGCGGCCCCAGCATGCTTCGATCGGCTGCCAAGAACCATAAGTACGTCGGCGTTGTCACGAGTCCATCACAGTACGATCGCGTTTTAAGCGAACTTGCAAGCGGTCACCTCAGTCACGAGTTTCGCGTTGAACTCGCCACTGCCGCATTCGAAATGACCGCGCGTTACGACCGCGCGATCGCCGATTATATGCAAACACTGGTTGCAGCAACTGATTCGTCCCATGTGCCCCATTCTTCTACCGGAAGTAATGAAGCATTCCCGCCCGAACTGACGCTGACATTCGAACGACGATCGTCACTGCGATACGGCGAAAACCCACACCAGCGAGCTGCGTTTTACGTCGAATCACACCCGTTGCCATCGACGCTCGCGGCAGCCGAGATCCTACATGGGAAGGAACTGTCCTACAACAATCTGCTGGATCTGGATGCGGCGATGCAGATCGTACGTGAATTCCACCAACCTGCGGCCGTTGTGATCAAGCATAATAATCCTTGCGGCTGTGCCGTGGCCGATTGTCTTTCAGATGCCTATTTGAAGGCGGATGCGGGTGATCCGGTCAGTGCGTTCGGGTCGATTTTGGGTTTTAATCGTGAAGTCGATGATGCAACTGCGGATCACTTGTGTGATCCAGGCCATTTTATCGAATCGATTATCGCTCCTTCATACACACCATCAGCGTTTCAGAAGTTAACGACATTGCCCAAGTGGAAAGCGAACGTCCGGTTGCTGAAGTGTCCGGGAATGCTCGACGACCGACCCATCAGCCAGGAATTCCGCCGTGTGACAGGTGGCCTGCTTGTGCAGGATCGGGATGAGGCGACCGATCACAATTCTGAATGGAAAGTCGTGACATCACGTCAACCGACGGATTCGGAACGAACTGATCTCGAATTCGCTTGGCTGGTTTGTAAGCACGTGAAATCGAATGCGATCCTGTTCGCCAAGGGAGGGCAGGTCGTGGGTGTCGGCGCGGGACAGATGAGCCGTCTCGATTCTTCGTTCATCGCCGCATTCAAATCGAACGATCGAGCAAAAGCCGGCGTATGCGCATCGGACGCGTTCTTTCCATTCCGAGACGGGATCGACCAGATTTACAAGGCGGGAATCACTGCGGTGATTCAGCCGGGTGGGTCGAAGCGAGACGATGAAGTCATCTCGGCCTGCAATGAATACGGAATTGCGATGATTTTCACAGGCCAACGTCACTTCCGGCACTAATCAGAGAGTCAGTTGTTCGCCCAATCGTCACTGCTTGAATTCCGGTCGCTGTCCGACGACGGATTGACGTGATCCCACGCCTCGTCGCCAGTGACTTCCTGTTCTTCCTCAGTGTTAAGGGGTTCGGCATTGGACTCATGTCGTGGATCCAGTAGAGCCGGCTCATCGAAATCTTCTGCTGGTTGCGTGAAACTGGCCGTAATGACCTTTTGAGAAGGTGCATCAACAACAGCATTGACCTGCTGAATAATGGAAGGTGACGCCGATGAGGCTCGTGAGGTTGGTCTGTTTTCGAAATTGGTAGCGACATCCGATGCAGGGAGTAGAGGTGCGAAAACATCTTGTTGCGGATGACGTTTTTCAAGTTCGGCGAGTGCCGTCGTCGCGTATTTCAGTTTCGGATTGATTTCAAGGGCTTCGCGATATCGTTGTTCTGCCTGTCTGGTTTCACCCCGTTGTGCGTGAATATAGGCTAAACTGGCAAGTGCGTCGGCATCGCTGGAGACCTCACGCAGGAGAGCGAGACTTGCGTCCATGTTTCCACGAGCACCTAAGACCAGTGCCAGGTTATTCGTCGCTCGAGGATCGTTTGGCTTCAGTCGGAGTGCGTCACGCAAGATCTGTTCTGCACCGGACATGTCTCCGATGAGGTAGGCTGTATAGCCGATGTCTGCGAGCAGGCGCACGTTTTTCGGATCGAGTTTTCGTGCTTGCTCAAAATAACTGCTGGCTTCGCCGATACGTTGCAATCGAGTATTCACGACGGCCAACCGATGCAGATACTCGGGATTCTTCGGATGCTTTTCGTGTAGTTGCTGGTAAAGCTCACGTGCCTTTTCGAGTTTTCCCTGAGTCTCAAACTGATTCGCCGCAACGTATTCCGACACGATTTGATCGTTGTAGGCCCGTAATCGTTTTGGTGTCGCCATTGGGGTCAGCATTGATGCACAGCCGACTTGCAAAAGCATTCCAGTCACGAGGGAAGTGATCGCGAAAATCCGCATAGCCGAATTCCTTGGATCAGGATGACTGAGGTGTCTCGATGGCTGAAGAACCAGCGTGAAGTGATTGTGAGACGGACTCAATCTCCTGTATCGATCAAACATCGGCAGGTTGTCTGGCTATCCTGAGTCAAAATTGATGTTTCCGATATTTTTTTTAAAGTTTTGTCCCTGTGATGCGGCTGTCGGTTTTGTTGTGGGTCTCGTCAATCGCAACTTGTGATTTCACAATTACTTAGGTCGCCGGTTTCACCTGCAGCGTGCCATTTTTAATTTGCAAAGACTGATCTTCACGGTACGGTACGCGTTGTCGATTTTCCCATCGCTCAAATTGTTACAATTTCTGAATCTCGCGAGGTTCATTCTGTATTCCTTACGCCGTATCCTATTGCAGTCGCAGGTTCTTTCTATTTTCGAGGTATCATCATGTCTGATTTGAACCAGTCTCAGGATTCGCATGGCCTCAGTCGCCGGACGGTTTTGGGAACAGCATTGTCTGCAGCAGGGGTTGCGACGGCTGTCATGCGAGGCCCTTGGGGATTGGCGTCGGCCGCTGATTCATCCGGCGTCGTTTCAAATCGGGGCAAAAAATATGAAATGAAAAAATCGATCAACTTGTGGGCATTTCCTTACCCGGACAAGATGTCGTTAGAGCAGTGTCTGCGCTTAGCCAAGGATGCTGGTTTCGATGGAATTGAACTGAACTTCGATCTGGACAGCGAACTGTCACCGAAGTCGGGAACTGCGGAATTCACAGCAATCCGAAAATTGGCCGACAAGATTGGGATTGCGGTGAGTGGTCTCTGTTCGTTCCTGTTCTGGCCGTATCCTCTGACCAGTAACGATCCGGAAAAGCGAGCACGAGCACTGGAATTAGCAGGGCTGATGACGCGAGCGGCTTACGATCTGGGAACCGACAACTTGTTGGTTGTCCCGGGAGCGGTTCATATTCCTTGGCGAACCGATTACGAACCGGTCCCCAACGACGTTTGTGATCGACGAGCGAAAGAGGCGATTGCAAAATTGCTTCCGCAGGCCGAAAAGCTGAAAATTCACATGAATATCGAAAACATCTTCTTCAACGGGTATCTGATGACCCCGATGGAAATGGCC
>JBAXBD010000232.1:0-8611 GCA_037142165.1 Schlesneria sp.
GAGGAATTCGATGCACAAAGTCATTTCCGAGTCTGTAGGTCCCCGACCCAAAATCTGTTCGTGTGCGGCAACGATGAACGCAGAAGGATCCGCTTGGTGCTCAGGTGAAAGCGTTTGATACAAACCGGCCGACAACTCCCCGCTCAGTTCGTGGATCAGATCACTGTTCGTCAACGCCAACGCCTGCTGAGGGATGATACTGCGCGTACGTCGGTAACAGTCGGCTGGTTCGGGAGCATCGAACAACGTCCCGAACGAACTCTTTCCGTCAATTTCCGGCTGACAACTGTAGTAAAGTGTCCTGCGGCGAGTGGTCAGCGCCTGACTGTTTTCCAGTTCCTGACCACCCATCTGCAAATCGAGTCGCCCGGCACCAGACAACAGGCTGTCCCGCACGACTTCCGCTTCCATCCGTCCGCGATTCATGCGCCAAAGAATCCGGTTCTCAGGATCGATATTCTGCGACAGATTTTCACTTGATGCAGATGACGCTTGTTTTTCTGTTCGCCGTACAACATCAATCCCTGAAACATCATTCGAAGTATCGATCGGTCGACCGGAACTGGAGGACATCCCGTAGGTATTGCTGGAAACAATTAACCGGTGAATGTGCTTCATGCTCCAACCCGATTCCATCAGCTCAACCGCTAACCAGTCAAGTAATTCGGGATGGGACGGAACCGCTCCATTTCGTCCGAAGTCAGACACCGTGGCGACCAACGGCGAATGAAAATGTCGCATCCAGATATGATTCACTGCGACGCGAGCAGTCAGAGGGTTATTTCGACTGGCGATCCATTCGGCCAACGCTCGACGTCGTCCCGTGCTTGTTTGGGGATATGTCGGACTGAATGCTGGAAATTTACTCGCTTGATTCGGATCTGCCAGCAATGTTCGAGCCGCTTCCAAAGCCGTTTTCGCCTTCGATAATTGCTGGCTTGCAGCCTCGACTTCTTTCGCTCGATTCGGGTCATCCAGCGGCTTTAGTTCCGCCACAGCAAGCGTCTGATCCTTTTCGATCACGTCAGCGTCGGCGAGCAGACATACCGCTTCGCGGTATTTTTGACTGGCCGCGTGGGTCAACGTATTAAGGTCAGGCCCTGACAACTGACCATACTTGACCCGGTCTGCAATAATCCGAGCGTTTGTACTTTCGATTTGCGCAAGAGAAGCGGTTCGCTTCGCTTCGAGTGACTTTCGCTTCAGAACATGAACATCGATCGCACGCCTGGCCATGTTCATTTTTTTCGAGAGCGGCTTCAGTGTCTCATCCCCAAATGTTCCTGAAATAACGGATGTCGCCCCAGCCTGACTGAAAGATGAACCGATCCAACCATCGACACCAATAATGTCGTAGCCATCGCGATAGTTCGGCGGTTCGAAATCGAAATAGGCCACGCGAGGTGCCGCAACTTTCGCAGCAACCGCATCTGACTCAGCAACAAACAATTCCAATTCGTCGAAGGCAGCAACTGCACCGGTCTGAACGTCAAACGTCACCGCTTTGGTTTCATCTCCCACAGGATTCCAGCCGTTTCTTGCAACGGGCACGTTTTCCACGAGAGTTTTCTTGTCCGGAACCGAACGAATCGTCAACTGACAAATATCATCTTTCGCTTGAAGAACCAGTACGACTTCAAACCGATTTTGTCCCGCAGTCATATCGTATTGACCGACCTCGAACTCGGTAAACGATGCTGGCTGATACGAAATGATCCGTCCATTTTTAAATCCGACATAACCTGCCGTCAGACCTTTCAGGTGGTCTTTCGCCAATTGAAAATTGACGTGAGCATCTTTCAGAATTTGCAGTTGAAAACGAATCGTTGCCTGTTCGCCCAGCGACTTGACGTGTTGAAGCCTGTGCTGGACCAGCCGACGCCCGCTTGTGGAATCGACCACTAACGATTGCCGACCCGCCAGAGCACCGGATCGCCCCGCTTCCTCGGCAAGTTTCCGAGCTTGTTCAAATTCTGCTTCTGCCAAATCCAGCTTGGACTGCAATTCGGGAAGCGCCGCTTCGACCACAGCAATCACGGAAGGAAGTTGCGATTCCACAGATGCCAGCGCCGTTCGATGCTCCGCGAGAATGGTTTCATGAATCGAAGGCCTCAGCCCTGGATACCAGGCGACCGCAGGAAGCGGCACGGGTTCAATCTTGAGAGATTCACTAACGATTGCCGAGGGCAAGCCAGGTGCGATCGAACCACGATTCACAACGCGGTTTCGCTCGTCCCCCCCTGTATAGAACCATGTCGGGGCATCCGGCGTCTTATCAAAGATACTGACCGCGCCCAGTCGCACGATTTTACGGAGAGTTGAGTATTGATATTCCTGAAACGGCCCGGGATCAGCTTCACCCGGAACACGCTCCTGACGTATGGAAATCGGCTCGAAAAATGCCCGAAAACGAAAATAGTCATCTTGAGAGATCGGGTCGTACTTATGATCGTGGCAATGCGCACAATTGAATGTCAAACCGAGAAATGCCTTGCCGACATGCTCAACGTTACTTCGCATCCAGTCGTTGGGATTCAGAGCGTACCAGTTCCGAATCAGGTATCCCGTGGCATGACCCGCTTCGTCGTCCGCAGGTGAGATCTCATCAGCAGCCAGCATCTCGGCAACCATCTGACCGTAACTTTTGTCATGGTTAAGCGACTTCACGATCCAATCTCGCCAACGCCAAATCTGAGGAGCACTATTCCAGACATCGGGGACATACCGACGGCCATACCAGTCAGCGTACCGCCAGACATCCATCCAATGCCGACCCCACCGCTCACCATATTGAGCAGAATTCAAAAGTCGGTCCACAATCCTGGCTGTTGCGTCAGGCGATTCATCGGACAGAAACGCATGTAATTCCTGCCGAGCTGGAGGAAGGCCGATCAAGTCAAGCGTGACTCGACGCAACCACTCCTGCTTCGTCGCTGGCGGCTGAGGGATTAACTTGTGACGTTCATGTCCCTGCGCAATGAACGCGTCGACAGGGTTTCTGACCCAGCCGGAGTTGGCGACTTCGGGAACCGTGGGACGAACTGGCGGCTGAAACGCCCAGTGAAGTCGCGGGTCGCGTTCTGGAAACTCATCGTCGGGAGAGATCGCCCCTTGCAGAAGCCACGCGGGGATTCTGGCGATCTGCACGGCAGACAGTGGTTCACCTTCTGGCGGCATGCGATGAGAAGGGTCGATGGATCGGATTCGCTGAATCAGCGCCCCGTCCGCTAGCCCTGGCTGCAGGACCTGGCCATTCCGGCTTCCCTTTCGGATCAACTTTCCCGTATCCAGACGAAGCCCCGCCTCTTGCTTCAGGCCACCATGACACGCGTAACATCGCGTCTTCAGCAACGGCTTGATTTCTTTCAAATATTCGACAGGTGCAACAGCCTCGTCTGCGCGAGACCTGGCAACACCGCCCAATAAGAAAATCAGAATAAGAGATGGCAGAAGCCACGAGAATCGTTTCATCGCGTTCTTTCTATTACATTGCCACCAAGTTCTGATTGTCACAACATTCAAGACAAAAGACCATCCATAAACAGCGGAATATATGAAAAACGTCGGCAGCAACTCAGTGATTGCCTGCTCTTGCGACATCGATCTTCGTGAAGCGCAACAAGGTCAAGTTGCCGCTCGTATCACTCAGAGTGTAAAAACTGGTAATCTCCGAAAAAATGACTGCAACATTCTGATAAACTGTGTCACGCTCGCTGAAAAACTTTTGATGAACCAAGCTGTTGCCTCCACCGATTTGACCCGCCCTCAGGGGGTCTGGCCGGTTGCAATCGTGGCGTTTCTCAGTTGGTTCAGCATTGTGTGTTGCGTCGATCCGGCAGGGAGTTATCCCAGCATGCCCGAAGGGCCGGGCCTGACCGTTGATGAAATCTTTAACGTGGAACAAGGCGTTTACCTTGTTGAACAGTCGAAGGCTCTCGGATGGCTGAACCTGATCCCCGGATCATCACAAGAAGCGTATCGGAAACAAAACGGCTATAACCCCGACCACCCTCCATTGGGTCGCTGGTGGCTGGGAGTGCATCACCATCTGACATGGTGGCTTGCTCCTCCGTTAGACCCTGAGGGTTACTGCGTCACCGCCTGTGCTCGGACTGGATCAGCAACGGCATTCGCGTTGACCGTCTTCCTGATCGGCTGTCTCGCAAATTCATGGTCGGGTCGATCAACCGGCGTCTTGACCGCGATTTCGCTTGTCTTGATGCCCCGCGTCTATGGCCACGCTCATCTGGCGTCGCTCGAAACAATCACAAACCTTACATGTACTGCGGCAGTACTGTCGGTCGCAGCATGGTGGAACGGGCCTGTTCTGCTCACACGCCGTGCCGCCATGTTCGCAGGGGTGCTGATGGGACTGGCACTGCTCACCAAGATTCAGGCGGTCCTGATTCCGATTCCAGTGATCGTCTGGACTTTCTGGCGCTGGCGAGAGAAGGCGTTTGTGCCTCTCGTGATCTGGGGCCTCACCGCATGTCTTGTTTTCTTTGCCAGTTGGCCCTACCTGTGGTTTGATCCACTTGAAAAGACGGCGGAGTATCTTGGACGCACCACGAATCGGGCCACAATTCAAGTCTGGTATTGGGGGCAAAAGTACGTCGACAAAATCGTCCCCTGGCATTATCCCTTGATGATGTTTGCACTGACAGTTCCAGTCGTCCTTCACGGACTTGGGTTGCTGGGTCTTTTTTACGGATCAAAAGGAAACATCGGGTATTCAGACAAGTCACACGCAGATCAGACGACGAACAACGAACTCGTTTTAAGCAACCTGCAACCACTGACAGAAGTACCGGCGCAGCGGGGCGCGAACAGAAATGCAATAAGTCGCGATCTTTTGCTGTTGGTGTGCATGCTTTTTCCTCTCATTGTTTTCTCGCTGCCGGGCGTTGCCGTCTACGACGGTGAAAGACTTTTCCTCACGTGTTTTCCTCTTTGGGCGATCTTTGTCGGCCGAGGTTGGAGCGTTTGTTGGCGATGGCTGTCGTGCCGTATTCGGTCTCAGCCAACAGCTCTTGCCGTCTGGTCGGCATTACTGCTGCTGGCGGCAAGCCCACTGGTCACCATGTCGCCATGCCATCTCTGTTATTACAACGGATTTGCCAAACTGATCATGATCGCTGACGGAAACGACAAGCGATTCGAAGTGGACTATTGGGGTGTCGGAATCACCCGAAGCTTACTGCAACAATTGGTCAAAGAGGTTCCCGCTGGTTCATCAGTTGCCATACTACCCACACTTCATCAGTTTCAAGCTGCCGATTACCGACGCCAATCACCGTTATTACGGGCCCACGGGATAAAAACGGTCGAGTATCGGCCAAGTCCTGACGGACCCGATTTTATGCTTATTTATCGCCGACTGGCCGATCTCTCAGCGCCTTGGAACAATGTAAATCGAGTTGAAACTGATCGAACAACTTCGCGCGAAGGTCGCATCTTGGCGTTTTTTCTTCCAGACAAAGAATAGCGATTTGCCACTGCGTTATTCGCCGCGTGTTCTCAGTCGACGCTTCAAGTCTTCAGCTAATTCCAACATCTGAACTTCGTCAAACCTCGTTAATTCTTGCTCGGTCGGCTCGAAAATGCCTAAGAGTTCTTGCAAGAGCGTAATCCGCCCAAGTAACGCCCCCTTCTGAATACCTACTTCAATCCCTTTCTCCATACCTTCTTGCAGTCCTTCCTGGCGGCCTTCAACGCGACCTTTTTTGATCCCTTCGCTGATCCCTTCGCTGATCGCGCCTTCGAGACGAGCGGCTTCATCCCGTTGAAATTTCAACCGTGCTTCGTACTGCTGCCGTTGTTCGGGATTCTTTGAAATCATGTCAAGGACTCCGGCTGCTTCACTGAATTCAATTTCGGGAAATAGTCTTCGAACATCGTCCAGCGTCATGTTCTCGGCGTTTAACAAAAAATAGGCCCATTGCTCAATTGGACTGGCTCGAAATACATTTTGCGCTGTCAGCGTCAGATTTGACAACTGCAAAAGGTGGACTTGTAAATCATCGGTTAACAATAAGCCTGATTCTTCTCGAAGCCGAAAATCCAAATGCAATCGCGAGTCTTCTGAGTACATCGCCTTCCTCAGAACGCAAATGCTGATTGCCGGATGAAGCGAAGTGTAGTTTACCCCTTCCGTCAACTGGGTTGAATACAGTGACGCTACGTAAAACGTCAACCGCTGGTGCATCCCCGCAGGAACCGTCGTCTGAATCTCGATATTGATGATTCGACCGTATTCGTCCGTTGCCAGGATATCCAGGACTGAAAGCTTGTCATCCTCCGTTTCTTTTCCCAAAAACGGATTGCGGATCGTAATTGCCGTAATACGAATCGCGGTACCGAGGATCGCGTTCAAAAAATGAATCGTAATCCGCGAATGTTCGGGGCTGCCGAATAATAGCTTGAACGCAAAGTCCACGGTGGGAGAGATTCCAATCATCAAATTACCGCCCTGGCCTTTTCAACGAATGAGGCTCAATCAGTTTGCCGTACATCTCGGGTCGGCGATCAGCGATCCGGTTGACTTCGTTCACGCCCGCCTTGCGAATTAGATGTTTGTTCCGCGATCGAGCGACATCAATGTCGGCATAAAGAATCGCTTCCTCCGTGTGATCGGCGAAGGCGAGTGTCTTCCCGAGCGGATCACAGATTTTGCTTTTACCAATGAACGGGACACCCCGTTCCACGCCGACTCGATCGGCTGCGGCGTAATAGACTGTGTTCTCCATTGCCCGAGTATTGATCGCGAAGTCGGCGGCTGATTCAGCGCCCGGCGGCCAGTTCGTTGGCAGGACGATCAGGTCGGCACCTTCAAGCGCAAGTACCCGGCCCGATTCGGGGAATCCTCCGTCGTAACAGATATTCATCCCGATTTTCACCCCATTGATTTCATATACCGCGAATGGCTGATCGCCGAATTCGGTGTACATGTCGATCCCCAGATACGGGAGATGAATCTTCCGATACGACGCGACAAGCCCTTGCGGCCCCACCAGAGCCAACGCATTAAAGATTCGACCAGCGTCCTGTTCCAACAGTCCGAACACGACGAACCCACCCAATTCCTGACAGATCACCACCATCTTATCGACCGAGGGACCCGGTATTGTTTCGGCATAAGGACGGGCTTCGTCGAGGCTTGTAAAGCAGTAACCGGTCAACGCACATTCGGGGAAAATCGTCAGTTCAGCCCCTGCAGCTCGAGTCTCACGAGTTTTCGAAATCATTCGAGCCAGGTTGCCAGCCACATCAGCCAGCGTCACGTCCATCTGCACGACGGCAATTCGCATGTCATCACTTTCAAAACCGAGTTTGAGTCTCGCAGCATCGTAGCAAAGAATCCCGTTCCGCTTCAGGGAACGCGGCACTTTTCGTTGGCATGCACATGGCCTATAGTCTTGGCGCTGGTGAGGACGGAAAACCTGCACTCGACGATAGAGACTTGATTCAATCGACTTGGCCTCGATTTCGCTGACATAGCTGACGACACAATCTGTGAAGACAAGGCTGTTTCAACATGCCTCGGTCTCAAAGACAAATCGCAAGAAGGACTGACGATGCAAGACTACGAAAAGCTGGGAGTGTTCTATCTTGGTAAGTCCTATGACATGGAAACGCGAAAGGTCCAGGATGACCTGTTGCTGTACGACGCCAAAGATCTGACGACCCACGCCGTCTGCGTAGGGATGACTGGAAGTGGTAAAACCGGCCTTTGCCTGTCACTGCTGGAAGAAGCCGCCATCGATGGCATCCCCGCCATCTGTATTGACCCCAAGGGCGATCTCGGCAATCTGCTATTGGCTTTTCCCGATCTGCTGCCCGAGAATTTCCGGCCCTGGATCGATCCCGCCGACGCCACGCGAGCTGGCCTCAGCCCCGATGATTACGCCAAGAAAATGGCCAAGGTCTGGAAAGATGGACTTGCCGCCTGGGGTCAACCACCGGAACGGATCAAACGATTTCGCGACGCCGTCGACATCTCGATTTATACCCCTGCCAGCAATGCAGGGTTGCCGCTGACCGTCATGAAATCGTTTTCGGTCCCCAACGAAAAAATTCTGAATGATACGGAAGCGATGCGTGAGCGGATCGGGTCCGCCGCCTCAGGTCTACTCGCATTACTTGGAATTGATGCCGACCCGCTGCAAAGTAAAGAACATATCCTGCTCTCCACCATTCTCGACAGGTCGTGGCGAGATGGAAAAGATGTCGATCTGGCGGGATTGATCCGACTGATCCAGAAGCCAAACTTTGCTAAAGTCGGCGTCATGGATATCGAAAGCTTCTATCCCCAGAAGGAACGTTTTGGGTTTGCCATGAAGCTGAACAACCTGATGGCCTCGCCCGGATTCCAGGCCTGGCTCGAAGGGGAATCACTCGACATCCAGCGATTGCTGTTTACGCCGGAAGGAAAGCCTCGCCTGACAATCATCTCGATTGCTCACTTGAGCGACAGCGAACGAATGTTCTTCGTCACAATCCTGCTGAACGAGATGGTCGCCTGGATGCGATCTCAGTCAGGAACGTCCAGCCTGCGCGCAATCCTGTACATGGACGAGATCTTCGGCCGAAGATCTCGTCCATGTACAGGATT
>JBAXBD010000233.1:0-8593 GCA_037142165.1 Schlesneria sp.
AGTAAAATCGCCCTTGGTCCCGCTGGCCAGTTGTGGACGAGTTTGCAGTTTTTGTTGGGAAGATCGCTTTTTTACTGGTGATTTCGTTGGCTGAGGATCCAAAGGGACTGCTGGAGATGACACAGAATCTTCTTCATGAGCGGCCGCGAACTGTGCCGATGGAGGTGGGATTTCTAGTCGAGGCGGGTCGATACGATGTTCGGGCCTCGTGGCGATATTTTCTTGTGTGACTGCTGGCGAAGTCCGACCGACAGTCGGCGATGATGAAGCAACGTCGAGAAGATTTTGGGCAGACCAGCGAGCGAGTAACTCTCGAGCGTCGCGCTCCGTTTCAACGGCACGTGGTGCGTTAACAGCACGCGGGGTTTCAAAAGCAGCAATGCCAAGTTCCGATTGACAACGGGCGCATAGCATCCGTCGGTTGTCCGTGGACAACTCGGCCGCGACATCAGCCCGGCACGAAGAGCACCACATCGGTCAATTCCGCAAGGTTAATTCGGAGACGAAAAGAAAATAAAAAGGGACAGTGAAAGTCCCCCTCGCCGCGGGGAGGCTATCGAGACTCCGTTTTTCCTGCAAGATCGGTTCATACGATTGATCGCCGACTGCGGGCGAACGATCCCAAGTCAAACGCCCAATATTCAAACAGTGACGCCCGAGAAATATGCTCTTGGCCCATTCTTTTTCCGACGAAGACGATTCTCAATTTCAAGATTGACGCCGAGTTGGGCAAACGCGCACCGGCTCGACCAATGAAAAACGATGTTTTTCTACCGTTCAATTTTACAGGCTGAAAAGTTTGCCAAAGCCCGCCCATGAAATCTGCTAGCGGCACCAAGGTTGCACTGTATCTGTTCTTCGCTGAAAAGCGACTTAGCAGGTCGTAGGAACATTCATGAGCATCATCACGTGTCGGTCCCATTTTTCACGCGAATCTCAAAAGTTCTTTGTGGGACAACCTGCGGAAGTTCTCTTGAACTATATTGGCGGGTCGACCGGTTCGTGGCGAGTGAACAGCGTGACGACACATTCCGGGGCACCCCTAAAACCTGCCACGCATGTTGAGATTGTGAAAGGTAACACTTGCCGTCCCCCGATGGGGTCGTCGTGGGTTCTGCGTGGGGTCGTGAGAAACACACGGTTTGTAACGCGCGAAGACCGTCCATCTCTGGAACCACGGTATTTCAAGCAGGGACCAGTCGAAACCACGTGTGCAGCATTAATCCCAATTCGAAAGTCTGCTGCTTGGTGGAATCTCGAACACGACGAACGGCAAGAGATTATCGAAGCTCGATCACGGCAACTAGGGCGAGGAATGCGATTCCTTCCTGCAATTGCTCGTCGATTTTTGTACGGAAGAGACTTGGGCGAACCATTTGATTTGGTGACGTGGTTCGAGTACTCGAGTCGTGATCAATCGATCTTCGATGATTTAGCCGGAGCGCTCCGTTCGTCAATGGAATGGCAATACATCGAACGTGAAGTTGATATCCGGTTGGTAAAAGAACCGTTGGTGTAAACACCTTTCTGTACGCGCGATTGTCAGCGCCTTTGCGAGTTTCTGGGTCGTATGCCTATGATGATGAGGGTTTTTTGCCCCAAGGCCACACGTCCTGGAAGTTCACCTCATGAGTTCGACATCGACATCAGCAGGTCCGATACCGCCGGAGGAACCGGAGCATACCTATCGCCTCTCTCAGGAATCACCGATAGCGCCTGAGGGGATCCAGCCGCCTCCTCCCGTCAAAAAGTATGTCTCGAAAAAACCAACGAAGCCAAAAACATCCAATTTTGTTGCTCTGATCGGCTTTAATGTCCTGGTTTTCCTGACCAGTGTCTGCGTGATGACGCTCGAGTTAACCGCTTCGCGTCTGATTGGTAAACATGTCGGTTCATCGCTTTACACGTGGACCTCAGTCATCGGTGTCGTGCTTGCAGGGATCACTTTAGGAAACTGGTTAGGCGGGTGGTTGGCCGATCGATTCGATCGAGGGCGTTCTCTCGCGTGGATGTATCTTCTTGCGAGCTTGTCGTGCGGAAGTGTTTTGTGGCTGGACCAGTTGGTCGGCGCGATCCCACGTCCCGAGTCACTCAGTTGGCCGGCTTGGGTACTGACTGTGGTAGCCCTGATTTTTTTGCTTCCTGCATTGGCGCTAGGAGCGACTTCTCCACTGGTAGCAAGTATGGCGCTTGATCGAAGTTCAAAAACCGGCTCGACTGTCGGTAACGTCTATGCTTGGGGGGCACTTGGATCAATTGTCGGGACATTCCTTACCGGCTTTTATTTGATTGATGTCTGGGGAACGCGTTCCATCATCGGCCTGACAGCCACGATGCTGGCAATCATGGCAGTGATCGTGGTGGGAGCGCGGCAGACTTTTCGGACGGCAGTCGTCCTGGGTTGGCTGCAACTGCTAGGTTGGATGCTGCTGTTTGCAACATCGCATACCAACGCTCTCGCGTCTGCAGGCAACGCGCTGGGTAAGTGCCTTTCATTAGCTCAATCGGAACAAGAGGCCGCGCAGACTCGAGAAAAGTGGATGACCTACGGCGGCTTGGTTGGTGACAAGTTTCATGAGATCGGCCTGATTTTGAGATTACGCGATGATCCGTTGCATAAATATCACGATGAAAGCAACTATTCCGATATCCTTGTCAGCGACACATCGCTCGATGGTAAAGCACTTAAAATGCTGCGGCTCGATAAGTTGATCCACAGCTATTACGACGCTGACGATCCAACTTCACTTCATTACGATTATGAAAAAGTCTATGCCGCTGTGACCAAGAAAGTGGCCACACCATTAAATACAGTACCATTGGTTTTACCATTAAACGGCCTGTCCGACGTGACCCTGACGAATCTGGAATTGCCCGAGGGCGTCGTCCTTGATGAACCGAGTCATTCATTACGGATCGAACGACCATCGAACGAAGTTTTTTCCCGCCTGCTCGCGTTGGCTCCTGCGGCATCCTATTGGAAAGCAGTCGAGCAATTGCACTTGGAAACGAACAAGTCGTTCTGGGGCGGGTTCTCATCCGTCAGCCTGACGTCTTTACCGGAAGGAGTCGTGATTCCCGACGATTTTGGCTCAACCATTCGACACGACGAAACTCTGCAAGTTTTAATTGCCTACAAACCACTTTCCAAAAACGATCGGGACCGACTGATCGCAAACACCCCTTCGGCAGGTTGGTATCAGTCCATCACCACGCTTTCACGAGAATCACGAAGATCAACGGCCTGCTTTTTTGGCGGAGGCGGATTCATCTTTCCTCGATGGTTTCTTCAGGAATTTCCAGGCAGCAAGCGGATCGATGTCGCGGAATTAGATCCGGCAGTTCATCGTGCGGTTCAGGAAGAAATGGGCCTGACCCCCGAATTAGAAACGCGGATTCATACGACAATCGGCGATGCACGAAATTTCGTCGACGACCAACTGCGAGCAAACGGACAGCGCCGCAGCCGGGGCGAGGCACCGATCACGTATGACTTTATCTACGCTGATGCCTTCAATGACTTCAGTATTCCCTGGCACCTTACGACCCGGGAGTTCTTGCAAAAAACACATGATTTGTTGAGCGATCAAGGGGTCTTTCAGGCTAATATTATCGATATCTATCCCCGGACTGAATATCCGGGCACACTTGTCGGCATCGCAGAAGCGGAATATTCCGGTCGACTTCCCAGCGGACTCCTGTTGGACGACGTTCGGCGCGACAAGCTTGTCCCTGTAGCCAAGCTTTTCGCACCGCTGGAAGTCATGGAATTGGTGACCAACCGATACCGATTGCGAGTTCCGCGAACACTGACGTCTGCTGAAGAACAGAAGCTGCTGAAAGTCACCTGGCCACCGATTAAGAAGCCGACTGAATTTGACCTTTCAAAAGGTTTTCAGCCCGAGATCAACGTCACTGACGAAAAAGAGGGTTGGGCAAAAGCGATTTCGGAACTCGCGAAACAGTCTCAAAAGAGAATGCCGTACGTTGGTGAAATTCCAGCACAACTCGAAGTAGCAGGTGGAAAACTTGAAGGCTGGGTTCCGGCAATACCCCCGTTTGAGTTTGTTGAGGTTTATCGGATTGGTGGAGACAGGCACCTTCTTGGCTTTCGCGGGATCGTTTCCGATGACGCCGCGCAAAGGCTGATTCAACTTGACCCACAAAATAAGGCCTGGTCGGAAGCCGTGTTGACTTCGGCAAAACGATCGCGTGCCAGTGGTGGTGGCCGATTTATGGGCCGTTACGTCGCCACTGCTGCAAAGGTTTTTCCCAACATCTACCTTTTCAGCACGTCGTACCAGCAACCCAACGCGAATCGAGACACCTTCGTCATGGTTTGTTCGCGTCAGCCCATTGATCTGAAATCGCTGGACGATACAGGAGACTGGACCGGTGGCCCTTTCGCATCGTTACAAACAGAACCAGGTCGATCGGAACCGACGATGAGCGGCCAGATGAATGCCGTGCTTGCCCTGGCCGAAGACAAAATCTTGACCGATGATTTCGCCCCGGTTGATAACCTGCTGGTGCCCGTTTTCATGTCGCAAGAGTGATTGATTTTACTCACAAGATCGCTCTCGCAGATAAGTTACGAACGAAGCCGGGATTGACCAATTTTCGGCTCGTGACTAAAAGCAATATCGATAGATTCGGATTCTCGATTGTGGCAAGGAGTGCCAGATATGCGACGCTTCGGATGGATGTTGGTTCTGGGTTGGATCGTCGGTTGTGGTGGAGTGACTACAGCCCCTTCCACGGTTCAGGATGTGCCGGTTCGAGAAATCACGGTACCGGCCGAAGTGGCCCCATTTTTTGAGCGGGGTGAGCTTGCTCAGGCGGTCGATGCATTAAACGGCATGATCAGCAAGCAGCCTCAAAACGTTGCTCTCTATTCACTTCGAGCGACGGCACACCACCGCATGGGAAACAACGATGAGGCTCTCGCGGATCTGGATCATGCCATTTCATTAGACTCTCGAGATGCCAGACTCTTCAACAACCGCGGCTTTGTGCGGCTCGGTATGGAACAGTTTCAAGCGGCCAATTCAGACTTCGACAAGGCAACAGAACTCGCGAGCAAATTCACCAACGCCTATAACAATCGCGGGCTGCTTTACATTGCTCAGCAGCGTTTCGGCGATGCGATCGTCCAATTCAATCGCGCAATCGAAATCGACCCGCAATATATTGATGCTTATAACAACCGTGGGTTCGCAGAACTGGAATCAGGCCAGATCGAACAAGCTCTCGACGATTTCAACGTCGCCATTCAACTCAATCCAAAGTACGTCAACGCTTACAACAATCGCGGCCTGCTTCGCGCTCAAGCGGGTGACTTCGAGAACGCTGTTATCGACTTCACGCAAGCGATGATGCTCGATCCGCTCAACCCGAAGTACTACGAGCATCGAGCCGAGGTCTACCTGCGGCAGGGAGCATCAGACAAGTCAATCGCTGATGAGAGAAAAATCGTCTGGTTGATCCAGTTACACGAATTAGGTGCCAAAATCGCAGCATCAACGCGCCCCGTC
Organism: Schlesneria sp.; assembly: GCA_037142165.1. Classification (GTDB taxonomy): domain Bacteria; phylum Planctomycetota; class Planctomycetia; order Planctomycetales; family Planctomycetaceae; genus Schlesneria. The sequence goes on from JBAXBD010000233.1 coordinate 5,535, forward strand.
CGCGAACTGACTCAACGTGCACGTCACTATCTGGATGTGAACGACATTGAAAACGCATTGAAGGATCTTGATCGAGCCGTGTCGCTAGACTCTCGCTCAGCGGAAGCCCTGTCGGCTCGCTCGAATCTTCATTTGCGGAAAAAGTCGATGCATGATGCCAAAGCAGACGCCGTCGCTTCACTGGCGATCGAGCCCAATCAAGAAGCGTTTTCTGTTTTAGGCGACGTATTCTTGAGCCTGGGTGATTACGACAAGGCAATCGAGAACTTTGCCAATGCGCGACGCGTCGATCCCAGCGTTGCGGAAGCCTATTATGCAAAGTCAAAAGCACTGGCTGCAAAAGGGGAGGTCGAGAAGGCGAACGACACGTTGCAGCAGGCTTTAGTTCTGGACCCCGATGTCGAAAGTCGGTTGCGTTGACCGACGACAAATCACAATCAACAGTATTCAATTGTGAGATCGCAGTTCACTGCTTTGCCTCTGGCGAGACCAGCGATCATCCCCATTAGTCTCGGTTCCATGGCAGGTCATCAGTTCATGTCGACGTTCCAGTTGAAAACGAAAATCCAGGGACCGATTGCCGTGATCGGGGATACGCATGGCCAGACTGAAAAGCTGGCGATTGTGTTAGATCGACTTCGTCAGACTCCCGTGTTCGATCGGCGTTGGGTTGTCTTCATTGGCGATTTCGTTGATCGCGGGCCTGATTCGAAAGCGGGAATCGATATGGTTCTCGATTTCATGAAGACTCATCCCCGAACGACTGCCGTGATGGGAAACCACGAGTTTGCAATGTGCTCGGCCCTGGGCTGGCTCCCCGTGACTGCAACATCCGGCTGGGGTGAGCGCTGGGTCGAACTTTACAACTCGGAAAAGACTTTTTCATCCTACGGTGCCAAACCTGGAGACCTCAAAGATCTTGCCCAAAAAGTCCCGGCCACCCATCGCGAATTTCTGTCAGACCTGCCGTGGTGTGTCGAACATCCGCAGCTGCTGTTCGTTCATGCCGGGCTTGATCCAAACATGCCATTCAAAGTCCAACTGCGGATTCTTCATCAAACAGATTATTTGCTGAATCGACCTCAATGGCTTTGTGAAAAATCATTCGTCGACATGGACCCTCCAGCAGACTGCCCGTTCACGGTCGTTTCAGGGCATGTCAAAGTCGATAAAGCAGTGATTCGTCCCCGACGAATTCTCGTCGATACGACAGGGGGCGAGAGTGGCGAGCTGAGCTGTGTCCTGATGCCCGAAAAGCGAGTCATCACGTCAGCCAAAAATGAAGCTCCCATCAATCTGGAAGATTTAGCGTCGACAAACGAAAGCAGCTCCTCGAAGTGGTGGAAGCTTTGGGGTTGAAGGTTGCCGAGCCGAGGAAACAGCCGAATGAATATCCTGCGAAGTCCTGAGTTATTACACCGTAGTTCAAGCCGACTGTTGCTTGTTGACGTTCAGGAAAAGTTGATCGCGGCCTTGGACGAAGTCACCCAGAAGAGTCTTCTTGAGGCATGTCGATTTCTTGGCGAAGGGGCTCGGATTATGGGAATCCCTGTCATTGCAACAGAACAATATCCGCAAGGCCTGGGACCGACCGTTTCGTCGTTGATCGAATTCACCGGTTCTCGTCCGGCAAAAAAGCGGTTCAGTGCCGTCGAATCCACTGGCTTGCCGACAGCCGCCGATGATGACCGCTTTCAGGTTGTTGTCGCAGGAATGGAAACCCATGTCTGCGTACTGCAAACGGTGCTGGATTTGCTCGCATCCGGCTATCAAACTTACGTCGTCGCCGACGCTGTCGCAGGACGACGTTCGATTGATCATGACGTGGCTCTTGAGCGAATGGCAAATTCCGGAGCGGTGATCACGACAGCCGAAAGTGTGCTGTTCGAATGGTGCGAATCCGCAGAATCACCCGAGTTCAAACAGCTGAGTGCTCTCGTCAAGTCCCGGCCGATCTAAACGGTCGCGTTCCCGTTCATGACGATCCTTCACGGCATTGAGTTGGCTGGATACGATTACTGATGATCAGGAATCAAGCCAACCAGTTCTCGCCAGACAAGACTCTTCCGTTATGGACTCTCTTCAACGATTCATCGACGCCGAAACTTTGAACAAACTCAAAGGACTCGAACTCAAGGCAAGGTTGATTGTCGAGGGATACGTTTCCGGAATGCACAAAAGCCCGTACCACGGGTTTTCCGTCGAATTTGCAGAACATCGCGAATACGTTCCCGGTGATGATCTGCGTTACGTCGACTGGAAAGTGTTTGGTAAGTCAGATCGCATCTACCTGAAGCAGTACGACGAAGAGACCAATTTCGTCTGCCACCTGCTGGTCGATACCAGCGAATCGATGGCCTACAAATCTGATAAGGCCAGGTTCTCGAAACTGGAATATGCTCAGTACGTTGCCGCCGCATTCGCGTACCTGATTATCCATCAGCAAGACGCCGTCGGCCTGGCGACGTTTGATTCGTCGGTGAACCAGTTCCTACGGCCGGGGAGTACCGCCGCTCAGCTAAGGCAACTTTGTCATACTTTGGAACAGAGTCCCCGAAAGGGTGAATCAGCGATCGGTCCGATCTTTCACGACCTGGCCGAGCGGATCAAACGCCGAGGCCTGGTGGTGATCCTCAGTGATTTCTTCGACGATCCTGAAACACTGATGATGGGGCTGAAGCATTTTCGGCATCGTCGACACGATGTTGTCCTGTTGCAGGTGATCGATCCTGTGGAACAGGATTTTTCGTTCGTCGACCCGACATTGTTCAAGGGCCTGGAAAATCTGGGTGAGCAACTCACCGAACCCCGAGCGTTGAAAAAAGCCTATCAGCGAGAATTCGAAGCGTTCTTGAAAACAATCCAGTCCAGCGCCCGCGACCTGCACATGGATTACGTGCTGATGCGTACCGACTTACCGATCGAAGTCGCGCTTCACGAATTTCTTTCCCGCCGGATGTACAAAGCGGGCCGAAGATAAAGTTCGAGCCGGAACCTCTCTCGTGCAGTTGTTCATTCTGGCCGGGGAGGGTGGGACAAGTCCTCGAAGTCCCACAACC
>JBAXBD010000234.1:0-8585 GCA_037142165.1 Schlesneria sp.
CATTCGAACTTCGCCAGCTTCAACCTTTCCCGCCCTATCGTCGGCAGGACGAGATTCCTTCCCGAGTCATCATCTGCTTTCGCAGGGTGCGATCGAGTCCTCGAGGCCCACCAAAACTGAAAGAAATCGATCAAAGAAGTCGTCGAACAAAAGTTGGGAAAGTTGGCCAAGTTCCATGTTTTGTAGGCTTTTTTGCAGGTTTGAACTTGGCCAACTTCACCAGTCCTCGCCTTATCCCCGGAATGGCAAGGCCCCATCCCGGGCCGTCTTCTCTTTTCATAGGTTGAGGACAAGCCTTCAAAGCAATCCTCGAAAAACAGTTGGTCAAGTTGGCAAAGTTGGCAAAGTTCCATGTTTTCAGGCATTTCCGCAGGTTAGAAGTTGGCCAACTTGATCATAGTTCGTTCACCAGCACGGTTTCCCAACTCGCTTGCAACTCTCGCGTTGAACGAATGAAAAGGGGAAAGAGGGAAGGGAACGCTAATATTCACTAATCAGAAAAAACGCAGCAGGAACTGCAAGTTTCATTTCCTTGCTCTTTCCTGTCTTCTCTTTCATTAGCGCAGATTAGCGTAAATTAGTGTTCCAAAACTCTTCGCATTTCGTCCTTCCGCGCCTCAACCAGCGTTGACACATACAGTCGATCGACTTCGACCGAGCTGGAATTCAATGATCGCCATCCTTGAAAAAAGTTGGCAAAGTTGGCCAAATTCCATGTTTTCAGGCCTTTTCGCAGGTTTATAGTTGGCCTACTTCGTTCTACTCACTACTTTCTCGAATCTACTCTCTAGCCGCTTCGGCTCGGCTGCGGGTTAAACGAACTGAAAACATCGACCACACTCCACAAAACATCATAACGACAAAGTATTACATTTCGCGACAACGCATGTCAACACAATTCGGCAAGTCGCTTCTTAACGTTTGGAAGGTGCTCCTGATGTCGATTTGAGACCGAGTCATCTGGAGCCAGATGAGGCAGTTCGCAAAGGACTCCAAAAAGTCGGGACCGATCCGGGGTGCCACGATATTGAAGCCTTCGAGTTTGAAACTTGGCGGGCATTGCCGAGCTGTTTCAGACGACGCTGCAGAACATAACCATCCACATGAAAGCCATTTACGAAGAAGGCGAGTTCGATCCCGTGGCAAATTGTAAGGGTCTCTTACAAGCTGGCCAAGAAGAATGCGCGTAATGCGTCGCTCGAACGCGACAGCCGGAACCATTGGCCTGCATTACGCCGCAAAGCGGCACAGGAATACAGCCTTGGGTTTCAACCCAAGGTGCGATCATCATCAGGCGCAATTCCAGCTCTGAAGGAGCGCAGGAGGAACCACACGTTGCCCCTGAAGTTGAATTTGGTGGTTTGAATCGAACCGTTATTTAATGACATCCAATCAAGGTCAAACCGGGATCAACCAGAAGAATCCTGCGTCCTAATCAGGGCTTAACATCTTAAGATTCGGACCTTTCTGGGGTTGAAACCCCAGGCTGTATGCCTGCACCGCTTCGCGGTTAAGACAACGCCGACGAGAATTTCATACATAGCACCGACCTGACGCGCGGCAACTTGTGTTCAAGGCTGCGATCGGTGCTTAGGCTCGTGAAGCAGATAAGGCGGAAAGCAAATCGGACTGATTCACTTCTTTCTTCGTTACCGATTGTAACCTTTTTCATTGTCCATTGAAGAACGGCGTCATAAAAAAAGCAAAGGTATGCGGGAATGGATAATTGAGAACGGATACCCTCGCGATTTGTTTGTTTCCCTTATTTTCTCCGTTGCCTGTTGTTGGCTGTCCGTTAAATCAAATAGGCGACTCAATTCCGGTGCTGTTGCATCTTCAAGTTCGAACAGTCGGATTAGGACAATAGTCAAAAATTTGCCTGTTGCTCGTGCCCTTTGATGTGCGTAAGAAACCGTGTAGACTTGGACATTCGTCAACCGGAATCGCCACTCTTGATCGCGACTACCCATGCGTCTCAGGATCTTTATCAGCCACAGCACGAAAACCGACTTTGCACAAAATTATCTTGATGCGGTGGAGTCGTCACTGGCCGACGAATTTGACGTTTTGCTTGACCAAACTGGATTGCAAGGCGGAGACGATTGGCGAGAAAAGATATACAAATGGATGGATCAAGCGCACGGCGCAGTCGTACTTTTGACACAAGAAGCGTTGAAGTCCGACTTTGTGCCGATCGAATTGAGTGTGCTGTCGTGGCGACGGTGTCGCGAACCCGATTTCTTTCTCGTGCCAGCATTTGTCGGGCCCATCAATGATGAGGAATTGAGCAAGGGAGTCATCGGTCAACTTGCCCTCAAAACGATCCAGATTATTGACGGCGAGCAACCGGCCGAACTCGCAGCGAAAATACTTACGTTGCTGCGGGAACAGAAATCCAAGAGGTCCACACCGCGAACCGCGTGGGAACGGTTTGAAGAATACGGAGAGAGAGTCCTGACTGAGGGGCGTGTCAGCGAGAAACAGATCTTTGAAGTATACGAGATGTTGCGACCACATCTCACATCCGACAGCCATTCACTCAGCTCACAATGTCGTGGCTTTTTTCGCCTGTTGGTCAAGTCGAATATTCTGCCGATACACTCCTGTCAAGCGCTGCGACGCTTGTGGGATGGAGGTTTCCAGGAATGCCGGGAACTGCTCCAGTTGTTGGCGCCTTGTTGGGTGCCAGAGAAACTCGCTAGCCCCATTGCAACACGCGCATTGCACAAGCGGGAGCGTCGTGCAATGCGGCTTGATGCTCGTGATCCGTTGGTTGTCCGGTTGTATATCTGCCGTTCCGGCTGTCGATCACTATCTCGCTCATGGCCCGTCTGCGAGTTATCAACTCCTACAGAAGAGGACACTGTTAAGGATTTGACGGAGCAGATTCTTGAGTTCTTAAAGCCAAGCCACATCAGAACTGGTATTTCGAGCTCGTTCCTGAGAGACCAACGCAGATCGCCTGAGGAAGAACTCTGTGATCAACTGAAACGCCGGGATGAACAGAATCCGCCCGTGCCGGTGTTCGCGGTGTTTCCGTCTGGATATATACCGGACGTAGATTTGCTCGATGCAATTCGAGACAAGTTTCCATTGCTAAACATTGTTGTGCTGACGCCTTCCTATGCTGCTGAGGTCCGCGACGATGTCGCGTCGGGGTTTTGCGAACTGACTTCCGTTGGCGAATCCGCAGAAAACGATCTAGTTGCAGAATTTTATATTGCATCAAAAGACTTATGTTAACTCTTTAGAATTTAAGGGTATTCCAATGTCGAACCCGCCGATCGGACCAATCTTCAACCCCGAAAGGGTTCAAAAATGCGATCCACTTGAAACAACAACAAATAACATCGCCGGTGACACCCGAGATGGTAGGGTTTATGTCTATCAAGGTGATGAAATTGCATTGGCCGTGAACGTTGCGTGGGCGACCGGGCGGCCGCTTCTGGTTGAAGGCTTATCCGGTTGCGGTAAATCATCGCTGGCAAAGAACGTTGCCTTAACTCTAAATTGGCGATACTACGAATACGTAGTTGGTGGCCGAACGACCGCCGAAGACTTGCTTTGGCGATTCGACAGCATACGAAGACTGAACGATGCTCAAGCCAAACGCCTCAAGTCGGATGTCGCATACGTTGAGCCGGGCGTGTTATGGTGGGCCTTTGATCCTGAAAATGCGCGTGCTATATCCCAAAATAAAACCTCTACAGAATCACAACGATGGAATGATTCGGATGACGCAGTGGTACTTATCGATGAGATCGACAAGGCCGACATTGATGTGCCTAACAATTTATTGGTGCCCCTCGGTTCACTTCAATTCTCGATCCCCAATTCATCCAAGACTATTTTCGCAAAACGACGCCCGTTGATCTTCATTACTACCAACGGCGAACGAGAATTGCCGGGCGCTTTCCTGCGGCGGTGTGTCCGATTGCGACTGCCGTCTCCTGATGCGGGTCTGCTGATTTCTGTGGCGAAGGCAACGATCGCCGACGATAAACAGGATGAATCACTTTTCGAAGACATCGCTCGGATCGTCACCGAACGTCAGCCTGCGTATGTGAACGTTGAGCCATCGCGAGGCATCAGTACCGCCGAGTATCTTGACATCGTGCACGCCTGCTTGGAGGTCGGCATCCGGCCCAATGAAAAACGTTTCGAGCAACTAGTTGCGATCGTGCTACACCTCGATTTGTCAAAAAGAGATAAGGACCAAGAGTAATGCTAGCGTATCGCCATAACTTTGCGGACCTTATAATGGCCATCGGTGTCCTTAAAGTCACTGAGCACACCAGCCAGATTGCCGTGGCTCGCATGCTTGGCTTAACCGTAAAGACCGAAGGTGCGTTGCCCACGAGTCCAACCGCGCCAGCAAACGTGGATCAGCGACCTCAGAATACGAGTCGACAATCGGTGCCGAAAACCGCTGTACCACCTAGGCCGGTGGAACAACCGGAATACGACTACGATCCGCGCGACGATGCGTGGCTGGAACAATTACCTTCGGCAAGCGCTAGTCTCCCGGAGTGGTTTCATGAAGTCGAAGCATTCTCAGAGAAAGATACGACGGGACGAAATGTTCCAACAACGATTGAACCACTGTTCCTTGAGAGATGGACGCGTGCATTGATTCAGGAAGCCATTTGTACCCCGTGCCCAAACGGCGTAATTGACATTGAGAGCGCGATCGCGACACTCAGCAATGGGAAACCGCTCGCACTTTGGCCAAAGCGCGAGCGTCGTCGGTTGCATCGAGGCGTTCAAGTGCTCGTTGACTGTAACGAATCCATGCGACCGTACTCTCTCGATCAAACCCAGTTAATTAATCGTATTCGCGATATTATCGGTCGCGAAATCGTACATTCGATTGCATTTGTTGGTTGCCCACTTCGCGTTCTGAAAACTGACGGCATTGGCGAGGCTGCTTATGAACCGCCGTCACGAGGTACGCCTGTCCTGATACTAACAGACTTCGGTGCCAGCGCTGCTGGGATTCGTGGTCGATTCGCATCGATTGCAGATTGGCAGAAGTTCTTGGTAATAGTGCGTGAAGCCGGTTGTCCGATTGTGGCATTTACTCCGTACCCGGCGAAGCGAATTTCAATTTTGATCCATCAATCGATCGCCGTTGTAAAGTGGGATCGTTCTACGACATCCGCAATCATTCGTCATCTTCGAGATAAGTCGGAAATCACACTATGAATGCCGCGAAACGTCTCGAACTGGCGGGACATCGCAATCCGATTGTCTTAGAACTCGCTCGATGGGTTTCTCTATCCAGCCGCGTCGATCCTGTGCTGTTGCGCGCAGCGCGGTTGCAGTTCCTACCCCAATCTTGCGCTAGTGTTGAGGCCGACTTGTGGTTTAGCCCCATGGTTCAAGTCTGCAGTGCCGACGCATTCCAATTCTTTCCCGATGTCGCCGAGACGCTTCGTCAAGAGTTACGGTTAAGAAAAGGAGATTTCGAACGCGCTTCGCAACTAAACCGACACTGCCACGCGAACTTTCCAGTGTTATTGCGCCTTGAGGAGGAACTGATCTATCTCGCGCTGATTGGGGATGACCAGTCTACGAATCAAATCGACCAGCGGTTGCGTCCGCTCCTCAAAGCGCTAGCGATAGGCGAGCGTCTGGGCTTGGCGCGTTGGGTCGCGAGCGTATTGCCGCAATTACCTCAAGCCGGACGGACTGCTACAGCGGCGGTGCTTCAGGCGATGGCCGACTCGAAACTTCATGGTGGCAACGCGATTCTAATTCCAGATTCGATGTCGACTCTGACCGATAGCGAGCGGGCATTGCTCATGCAATTATCGCGACGTACCGACGTCGGATTGCGCATAATCGACGGAAAAGTGGAAATTTCCGAGCCGCCTACTCCAGGTGGGCGACACATGTCGCTCCCGGATACGAATCCGAGATGGTTAGAGTTCGTCTCGTCCGGTGGGCAAGAAGATAAGACGAAGACTATCGTATGGGCTTCGAATACGAAACCGGAATCGATCGAGTTGACGTTGCCGGCCGAAATACGTTCGGCAGGAGGTGAACGATTTCGAGTTCAATCTCGAAAGGCCGCATTGGCGGAAGTATCCGAAAGGGCTGCAAAGTCCATTCTTTTGCTGCTCGGTGACTTATTAGAGCCGCTGCTACCAGGCCTCCTGATTGATGGCCGCCACGTCGTCGTGGGATGGAATCCGTTTACTGTCACCGAACCGCCTCGGTTGCCCAGCACATTTAATCGTTCAACAGTCTCTTTTCGGCTTAGCACTGGTAACTTTGTCTCAGCGAAATTGGTTGGTCGGGACAAAATTTTTACTGCAGGGACAACAACAGATGATTTCGAGTTACTTGTTTACCGCCTGAATCACCAAATCGAGATGCCGACAACGAACGAACCATCTAAAGTGTCACATGATGTGGAGCGACCGCTGATCTTTGCTGCAACGGCACCTCGAGCGGAAAGTCCCGACCAATGGGAACAGTTTCGTCACGACCTTGTGTCTGGATTTGCCACGCCGCTGTTCAGCGCGCCGTCTAATTCACTGATTTCGTGGGAAGGAGCAATCGCCGTGGCGTTACGCGACGCCCGTTCAATTGGAATTCTTTCCGTCAATGCTCACGCAGGATTTACCACCTTAGCCCCAATGAATTTGATCCTCGAAGGCGTTACACATGTTTTAAAACGCAAACGACAAATCTCTGTACGAAGCGTGCCGCGAGTCTTTATTTCCTCAACCGTTGCTGATCTGGAAACATACCGTGCGGCGGCTAGGGAAGCGGCGATTGCTGTCGGCATGCTGCCGGTCATGTGCGGAGATTTTGCCCCAAGCGATCATCGACCACCGCTCGACGAATGCCTCGCGAGAGTTAAAGAGACCGATGTCTTGATCGTTCTCACCGCTCATCGCTATGGCTGGATTCCTGATGACCAGCCGAAAGAGAAACCAAGAAAGAGCATCACTTGGCTGGAATGTCAGCAAGCTGTTGACAACAGTTGCGAGGTGCTTGGTTTTCTGATTGGACATGACGGTGAATGGGCGGCAGAACAGAAAGAAGATTATCGCCTGATTGTCGCATTTAAGGAGAAAAAGTTAACCGCAGAGTTACAGAGTGACGTGGAAGAGTCGGTCGATGGGCTGGCCGCGTTCCACCAATGGCTCAATTCCCGTGGTATTCGGAAAAAGGTGCAAACGCCGAGTGAACTGAGTACGCAAATTGTGCTGGCGCTCAAGGAATGGCACGAGCGACACCCCGATTTCAACCAAAATGAGGTCAAGGCGGGTCAGGCGGTGACGCCGGATAAATACCTCGCGGCCCTGCTGGAACAAAGCTCGTATATCGATATCCGTGGCCTGGCAGTTGGCAGCGGGAAGGCGCATCGCTTTCCGATTGAAGACTTATACATTTCGCTTAATTCGCGCCAGCCGGTCCGAGATCAGCATCAAGTCAGCGAGAAAAAACGCCGTGGCGTTGAACCGGAATCAATCGATCCCGACATGTTGTCAGATCGTCATCCTGGAGAACGATCCGAGGTTCCATTGCAAGCAGCACTGGTTGAACGGCGGCTCGTGATCATTGGCGACCCGGGTGCGGGAAAGACAACCTTTCTGCGCAGGATCGCTGCGGCACTTTGCCTGACGGAACTTGGAACGATTCCTCAAGCGGCACAATCGCGACTTGGGATTGGCGACCGGACTTTTCCGATCGTGTTGCGTTGTGCGCTCCTGGCTGATCATATCGCAAAACATTTGAAAAACGCTGGCGCACCGAGCGACCCGGCGTCGCCCGCCTGGTTGGCTCATTGTCTCGCAGCGGAAAACGTCTCGGGTCTGGATCAGGCGTTTTTTCAGCGGCAACTGGAAGATGGCCGATGTACGGTCATGCTGGATGGATTGGATGAAGCACCAGACCCTGTTCGCCGAGCCAACCTGTCGAAACTGGCGGAAAACCTGTCGCAGACATTCGCATGTTGCCGTTTTGTCGTAACCAGTCGTCCGCCCGCCTATACGGGTACCGTCGTCTTACCGCAGTTTTCGCACGTTGAGATCGCCCCATTGACAGACGATGCGATCGAGCGATTCCTGGAGCACTGGTGCGGCCAGTTGTACGGCGACAAGTCGCCCGATGCGCTGGAACATCGCAAGGTATTGCTCGATTCATTACATGCCCGGCCCGAGATTCGTCGTGTCGCGCGCAATCCGGTAATGCTGACCGCACTGGCAGTCGTCCATTGGAACCAGCGACGGCTTCCAGAACAACGGGCGGAACTGTACGACTCGGTCATCACGTGGTTATCCCGTTCGCGTGAGTCTCGCCCCGATCGCGAGACCCCCGAAAAGTGCGTCACGCTCTTACAGAACCTCGCACTGGCCATGCATGATCACGCGGAAGGACGTAAGACCCAAGTCTCGAAGCATTGGGCAGCGGAGCACGTGCTCGCAAAATTCTTCGGACCGGGCGATCCGACTGCAACCAGCATTGCCGCCGCTGAGAAATTCCTGACCGAAGAAGAACTGGATAGCGGGATCGTGGTGGCCGCGGGGAATGACGTCAAATTCTGGCACCTTCAGTTCCAGGAATACCTG
>JBAXBD010000235.1:0-8563 GCA_037142165.1 Schlesneria sp.
AACGTGGATCTCCTCGGGGTTTTCACCAACGGGGCCGTGTCCATGAGGCATGCGAACGCGCAGACAAAGATCTCGCTGGCCCGTGGGAAGTAAATACGATTTTTTCCATGAGTCCATGGGATATGCGAAATCATTCGTTCCATTAACCCACAAGATTGGCATCTTGGCCTGTGGCAGATAAGCGGACGGGTCCCATTGACGCAGCCATAAGCCTGCCTGATCGGCTCCGAGTTTTTCAAACGCAGGTAGCCAGGCGGAATTCTCGCCCAGAAACCCACAACCATAGACGGGAGCCGCAAATTTGAATCGCTGATCAATCCCGGCCACAACGCACGTTAAATATCCTCCCCAGGAAATCCCTGTCACGCCAATCCGGTCGGCATCGATTTCGGGGTACGATCGAATCAACGAATGGGCCAGGATTGCGGCACTAGTTGCCTGGAAGGTCCACTGATCTTCGATAACGTCGTTCAGTTGGCCAAAGCTGGCATCCCATCCTGCTGGACCACCCTGCTCGTGTCGTTTCCAGTTTCCATACGTCCCGACAGGAACACAGCCACACAAGTCCATGGCGATCGCTGCGTAACCGCGTGAATTCCAAACCTTCACCCAGCGATCAAAAGCGGTCCCTCCCCCGCCGTGGATCAACACCATTGCGGGAAATTTTGTTCCCGTGGCAGACTCTTTTTTCTCGGGTACTCCGTAGTAAGCGAAGACACGAGTCGGTTTTCCTTTGTACTTCAAGCCTTGATAGAAAAACGATTTGACACCATCGGCCGGAGCTTCGACTGCCGGAAAAACTTCAGGGGGGTTCGACAAATCTTCCAGATTGAAGCGAACCAGTGAGGGGGGAGTAACAGATTCTTGCGCCAATGATGTCGATTGCCACACAGGGCTAAGCAATCCAAATACAGCGCAAAGCAATGTTGTCAGAGAATGAAATTTCAACACAGAAACGCTCCAGTCGAAAAACGATTAAAAGTGTGATCATCGAACCTTCTAACAAAGTTCTGCGAGCAAGGCGATTGAATCAATGTGTTTCAATGTCGTCCTTGTGACGAGTGTTGTCGGGAGAATATGCTAGAATATTGATGCTTGACGGTGTTCGTCGTGAAACGTGTTTTCCCCTAACGTGTGCGGAGTGACTGATGGATCGGTTCGTCAGACTGGTACTCCTTTGGCTGACATGCCTTGGATTGACCTTAGGGTCGGTCGGTTTGTCCAAAGACTCGTCGGAATTTGACGAAGCTTCGCTGGAGTTCTTCGAGAAACAGGTTCGTCCGATCCTGGCGGCAAAATGCTTCGAATGCCATTCGACCGGTAAAGGCTCACTCAAAGGGGGATTGGCTCTTGATTCTCGTGAGGCGCTCCTCAAGGGAGGTGACACGGGGCCCGGAGTAATGCTCGATAAACCGTCTGAGAGTTTGTTTGTTTCCGCCATCAATTATGGCGACGTCTATCAGATGCCACCGAAATCGAAGCTGCCAGCGAACGAGATCGCGGTTTTGACGCGTTGGGTCGAAATGGGGCTGCCATGGCCGAAGGAAGCGGTTTCGAAAGCAGGGACCGTCAAACCTTTCGATCTGGCCTCGCGAACTTCCGAACACTGGTGCTGGCAACCTGTTAAAAATATTGCCCTGCCTGATGTCCATCAGAAGGATTGGCCGATCACAGACACCGATCGATTTATTCTCGCCAAGCTTGAATCCAGGGGACTAAAGCCCACAAATCCTGCCGACAAGCGAACGTTGCTGAGACGTGTTTACTTCGATCTGATCGGACTCCCCCCTTCCCCAGAGGAAGTCGAACAGTTTGTCCAGGACCAGCGGCCGCAGGCCCTGGAAGTTGTCGTCGACAGATTACTTGGTTCGGTCCATTTCGGGGAACGCTGGGGTCGGCACTGGCTTGATCTGACGAGGTACGCAGAAACTCGCGGACACGAATTTGAACCGGTGATCCCCAACGCGTGGCAATTCCGTGATTATGTGATTCGGGCACTGAATGCGGACGTTCCGTTCGACCGATTTCTTACAGAACAGATAGCGGGTGACTTGATTGAACCGCGCTGGCGTAAGACCGAGAATACACAAACGCCCCCTCCCCTGCCGATCAACGAGTCACTTATTGGAACGGGCTTCTGGTTCCTCGGCGAAGAAGTGCATTCGCCCGTTGATATCCGCAAGGATGAGACCGACCGAATGGATAATCGGCTTGACGTGATGTCGAAGACGTTTCTGGGGCTGACGGTGGCCTGTGCCCGGTGTCATGATCACAAATTTGACGCGATTTCGCAAAAGGATTATTACGCGCTTGCAGGCTTTGCAATCAGTGGCAGCTATCGACAAGTTCGTGTCGACACCGCCGAGCAGCACCATCAGATTGCACTGCAATTGGACGAACTTCGGTCAAACGCACGCCGTGAGACAGGTCGGAAACTTGTCGACAGCGCACGACCCGTGCTGGAAAAACTCGATCGTTATTGGTTGGCCGCAAAACAAGCTTTGGATGAAGGGGTTTCGATCGCAGCACCTGCGGGCGAGAACCAGTCGCAGGTGTCGGGTTATGCAATTGTTCAAAGGCTGGCAACAGACAATCAATTGGATTTTACGTTATTGACGCGATGGTGCATCGAGTTAAACACAGCAAAAAAAGAACCTCAACATCCGCTGCACCGGCTGTTTGCTGGCGATTCGAACATCCCGGCGAGTGTTCCTGGTCAACCTGCGGGGACTGCTCCTGGCGAGGAGGCAACTCGGTCAATTCCAGGTCTTGTCGTGGATTTCGGAGATCATGCGACAGACATGACAATGCAGGACGGAGTCTCCTTTGGATTGAGACCAGTCCCCCGTGGTCAACTGATTTTGGGTACCGAGAAATCCAACGCCTCTGTCGCAACGGTTGGTGGATGGGAGCGGGATTTGTTCTGGAAGAACATCAAGATTGCACCGGGAACGGAAGTTGACAACGGCACTCTAGGGGCATGGCAACAGTATGGGCGAATGGTTCGTACGCCTGAATTTACCTTATCCAAACGTAACGTCTGGTATCTGATACGCGGTTCGGTACGAGCGTACGCTTCGGTCAATTCGCATCTGATTGTCGTCGGACCGCTGCATGGCTCGGTATTGCGAGAGTTCAAACATGCCGACGATCAGTGGCATTGGGTCTCGCACGATCTGTCTCAGTATGCCGGCCACCGAATGCATGTGGAGTTTTCACCTGCCGACGACGGCCCCTGTTCCATCGCCATGGTCGTGCAAAGTGATATCGCACCGCCTCCTATCGATCAGATTTTTTCCAGTTCGAATGATTTTGGAAATGGTGCGAAGCCGGGAGCTGAGCGAATCGCATCTTATCAGGCCGCGATTCGTACCGCGGCAAACTCGATCTTAGAAGGCAATCCCGATAAACAGGTTGCTGACACGATTCAAATTCAGTCTGCCAGCAAAAAGGGAGCATGGGCTCAATTGGCAAACTGGATTGTGACGCACCAGTCCCTCTTTTCGCTGGACGAATTCAAATCTTCGACGGCCGGTCTCGCCGACGAAGAAACGGCACTCGCAAAGCAGGTTCAGTGGGAATCGAGGCTCGCTCCCGCGATGCTGGACGGGAACGGGGTCGATGAATTCCTACTTGTTCGAGGTAACTCGAATACTCCAAAAGAACTCGTGTCTCGCAGATTTCTCGAGGCGTTTCACGGTCGCGAACAAACAACTGTGGCTGACAACGTGGATACGAAGACGAGTACATCTTCTGGCAGTGGTCGTCGAGAACTTGCTCTCGAAATGCTTCGAAGTCCGCTTGTGTCGCGGGTCGCTGTCAATCGGATCTGGCACCATCTTTTCGGGCGGGGGATCGTTCCGACGGTCGACAACATGGGTGTGCTGGGATTACCTCCATCAAATCCGGAGTTGCTGGATCATCTGGCGGCTCGATTTGTGAACGAGGGTTGGTCGACAAAGGGGATGATTCGATCGCTGGTTCTCAGTCGGACATACCAGATGTCGAGCCATCCAACGGTTGCCGACGCGGTTGATCCTGATAACGAATTATGGCATCGCATGCCGATCAAGCGACTTGAAGGGGAAGTGATCCGCGACTCATTGCTAGCGGTTTCCGGTCGCCTTGACCCGACCCCCTTTGGCCCGAGTGTTCCGATCCATTTGACGGAGTTCATGCAAGGACGCGGCCGTCCAGGCAACAGCGGTCCGCTCGATGGCGCTGGTCGGCGCAGTATTTATATCTCTGTCAGACGTAATTTCCTTTCGCCGATGATGCTGGCCTTCGATACCCCTTCGCCATTTTCGACAGTCGGTCGGCGAACGGTGTCGAATGTCCCTGCTCAGGCTTTGATTCTGATGAACGACCCCTTTGTCGTCGAACAAGCCAATCGCTGGAGCGAACGACTTCTGGCCGATGCATCGCAAAACACCCAACAGCGACTGGACCAGCTTTACTTGACCGCATTCGCCCGTAAACCAAATGCATCCGAATCAGCAGAGGCGATTGCGTTCCTGAATTTCCAGGGGGCCGATAAGCCAGAAAACCAACGTGTGGCATGGAACAACCTGTGCCATGTGATGTTCAACCTTAAAGAATTTGTCTTCGTCGAATGAGGCCTTACATGTTTCCCTGCCAGCGATATCTCGCACAGCCGATCTCACGTCGCGAGCTGTTGTCACAGTCCGCGCACGGTTTCGGGACTGTGGCTCTGTCAACAATGCTGGCTCAAAGCGGCTCGGCCTTTGGTGCGAGCGGCAGCTCAAGCTCGCTGGCGGCTCGAACGACACATTTTCCCGCCAAGGCTAAAAACGTCATCTTCCTGTATATGGATGGGGGGCCATCGCAAGTCGATACGTTTGATCCAAAACCGATGCTCGACAAGTACAATGGTCGACCTCCGCATGAAGTGATCGGCAAGCTGGAACCGACACAATTTGCCAATATCGGCAAGATTTTGAAATCCCCCTGGAAGTTTCGCCAATACGGTGAAAGCGGTATTCCCGTCAGCGATCTGTTCCCGCACATCGCAACATGTGCCGACGAACTGGCCGTCATCCGATCGGTTGTGGCTCCATTCTCTGAGCACACATTCGCCAACTATTTTCTGCACACCGGCAATGGTCAGCAGGGACGGCCCAGTCACGGAGCGTGGGTCAGCTATGGACTCGGTTCCGAATGCGATGATCTCCCCGCCTTCGTGATTCTGAACGGCGGCCTGATTCCACCAGGTGGCATGGACTGTTTCGGAAGCGGCTTTTTGCCAGCCGCGTTTCAGGGGTCAGTCTTCACTTCGGGTGAAGCCCCAGTGGCCAACATCCGGCCGAGTGAGAAAACACGCGAGTTGCAAGAAGCCAAACTGGCTTTGATGAAGCGATTAGATCAGGGAAGACTTCAGCAGTTGGGTCACGTCGATGCGGTGGAATCGGCCATTTCCAACTATGAGCTCGCTGCACGAATGCAGCTTGCCGTTCCAGCCTTAATGGACATGCAGGATGAATCGAAGGGGACGCAGGAAGCCTATGGCCTTTCGGACGAGTTCGCGAATACGCGGACTTACGGACGGCTGTGCCTGGTTGCGAGGCGGCTGGTTGAACGAGGTGTTCGGTTTATCGAGTTAACGTGTCCGTCAGGCAACGGAGACCGCTGGGATCAGCACGCAAACCTGGTCGATGGACATACCAAGAATGCCCGTTCGGTCGATAAGCCGATCGCGGCCTTGATTCAGGACCTGAAGCAACGAGGCCTGCTTGACGAAACCTTGATCGTCTGGTGCGGCGAGTTCGGTCGGACTCCGTTCGCTCAGGGTGGCGACGGACGCGATCACAATCCGTTCGGCTTTACGATCTGGATGGCTGGTGGGGGAATCAAAGGGGGCACGATCCACGGAGCCACTGACGAATTCGGTTACAAAGCCGTGGAAAATAAAGTCGAAGTTCACGATCTGCACGCAACGATGCTGCATTTGTTGGGCGTTGACCATACTCGACAGACATTTCGCTTCGGCGGTCGGGACATGCGTCTGACCGACATTCACGGACATGTCATCCATGAAATCCTGAACTCTTGATTGGCGGCGAATTCGAATAACTACGACATCCCAAGATCCCTAACCAACCAGGCATCGGGCGTTACTTCCGCCTCGCTGCAACCGAGGCACAATGACAAGATCTTCTTGACTCGGTGAAAGACATTTGTGGCTTCGTTCGGGTTTTGCCTTGTAACCTCTTGCAAAGTCCAATCTACAAAGTCTCGCACCCGCAAATCCGCCCAAGCGTTGTCCGGCGGTGGGAGATCGCCGAATTTGGCCTTCACCATTTGGAAAAAACTGTCTCGATCCAATTTGACACTGAACTCTTTCTCGATTCGAAAGAAGATATCAAGCAGATCGATTCCCATTTTCTGTTGAGCTCTCTTTCGAATCTCGTACATCGCACAGGACGGTTTCGATTGCCTGGCAGTAGTTTTGGATTGGTAGATCATTGGTTGTGAAGCCGAATGGATCTTCGATCTCAACACCAATTTCTTCGACTCCGAACAGGATGTAGGAAGTCAGCAGCGTTGCGGGGATCGTGGCCCAGCCGAAGTCCTTTACTAATGCGAACGGCAGCGTGAAGCAATACATGATCAGCACTCGGCGCAGATGGACTGCGTACGCAAACGGAAGCGGCGTGGAATGGATTCGTTCGCAAGCCCCGCAATAGTCAATCAGTAATTCAACGTTATGATCGAGTGAGTTGAGTTGTAAACTGTCGATGAGACCTCGCTCACGCGCGGAAAGGATTCGTGAAGTAATCAGATTCGCGATGGCGAGCGGTGGATGTTTCGAAGTTTCAATCCGAGCCACATCGGATGGAGGGACATCGTTTAGTGTTGTTCCCAGGCTGGCCGTTTTGTGAAGACGCTGCATCACGGCGAAGGGGAACCCGATCGTCAAACTGATGATCTCGCGCATCAATGGCTGGTCCGCCGATAGCCATTCGCTCGTCTGTCTGGTGAGGTTCCGGCACTCATTGACGATCCCACCCCATTGCTTTCGCCCTTCCCAGAATCGGTCGTACGACGAGTTCGTGCGGAAGACCAGCAGCAGTCCCAGCGCCGTTCCAATCAAAGAGTGGACGGTGGCCGGGATCGCCATGTTCTGGCAGAAACCAGGACCATAGTGGAACAATACGACAATGATCGCTGCCCAGAAGAAGCTCGCGATGACCCGGAACAGGATTTCCCGGACCATCGAACCTTCGATATCCAGCAGGTGGCTGGTCCATTGGCGAGGATCGTATTGGCTCATTTCTTCTCGATCCGATAGAGATGCGTTTTTGATCGCAAGACGAGCGACTTCCCGACAACGGCTGGCGAAGCAACAAACCCGCTGTCGAGTTTGTTGTCGGCGACTTGCTCGAACTCGCGACTCGCCTTGAAGACGGGGATCGACCCGGATTGCGAGAAGCAGTAGATCAGTCCATCAGCCAAAAGTGGCGATGCCCAATAATCGCCAGCCAGTCGTTTGGTCCAAATCTCCGTACTGGTTTTGGCATCCAGACACGATGCAACACCGCCGTCGTTCATCATGAATAACAAATCGCCCATAAGAATTTGCGAGGGACGTTTGGGGACCGACTTGTTTGTTCGCCATGCGATGTTATCGGTGATGTCCCCCTTCCCTTTTGGTGAAACAGCGATCAAAGGATTGGGGCCATCGGCGGTTGAGATATAAAGCAATCCATTTCCAAATAGCGGTCGACCGGCGGCGTTCATTCCGCCGTGACGAACCGTCCAGATCGGTTCACCCGTTTTTGGATCGTAAGCGATGGTAGCCGAGGCAAACGGGCTGACCAGAAGCTCTCGCCCCTCCGCTTCGATCAGAATCGGGGTCGAGTAAGCTTTTTTGGCGTCACCGTCTGTCGTCCCGAAATCAACATTTCGGTCGCGTCTCCAGACCGTCTTTCCGGTCAATTTGTCGAGAGCCGTAATGTATTGAACGTCATATCCGTCGAACGTCAGGTAAAGCAACCCGTTATAAACGACGGGTGATGAACCGGGGCCTCGCCAGTGATCGCACTCCAGATCAAGACGCTCCCAGATCTTCTGACCGGTCTTTGTATCAAGGCAAGCGGTACCGTAAGTCCCGAAATGGATATAGACGCGTCCCTCTTCGATGTACGGCGTTGGTGACCCATAACTGTTCGTCCCATGCGTGAACTGGGGTTTCTCGACTTCAAAGAGTTTCAGGTCGTGAACGACATTGCCGGTATCGAAGTCGATGCAGACGGCAGACAACACAATGGGCTTATCGAGCTTTGGCTTTTCGGGAGTGACGTTTTGTATTTCCGGGGCATTGGTGACCCAAATCTGTTTACCCCAGACAACGGGCGATGACCAGGCTCGCCCAGGAAGGGGTGTCTTCCAGACAATCTCGGGTGAACCTTCGCCGAATGTCACCGGCAGGCCTTTGGCTGTCGTTGTTCCATCACCACGCGGACCGCGAAACTGATTCCAATTGCCGTCATCGGCAATCAGGGTATGGCAAGCCAGAATGGCAAGTGAAAGAACAGACAATCGC
>JBAXBD010000236.1:0-8557 GCA_037142165.1 Schlesneria sp.
GTGATGGGCGATACAGCGACCATCACAATTAATCTGAAGCAAGTGGATGTGAAGCCCTCGCTGATTAATCTGGAAGCGAACGACCTGGTCTACGTCCAGAACACGTCGACTTACTCGACTCCCGCTGTGTACAACATCCTGCCTGTGACCTCGACGATCATCGCAACCTCGCCAGAGGTGAACGCCGCCTTAACGGCGACGGTTTCGATCTCGAAAAACTATCAGGCTGGTCAGGATCAACTGGTTTATAACCCAGCCAAGCCGATTGGAAATATTACCGTTGACCTGGTCAACAGTACTCCGCAAACGTTGATCCTCAAAGGGGTCGATTCATTCACGAATTACCGCTATGCACTACAAGCGGTCCAGTTCCAGAACACGTCGTTTAACCCGAACACCTCGGTTCGAACGGTCTCCTTCCAGATCACGGACGATAATCTTGGTGCGAATGCGATCGATGCCCAGGGTGCCCTCACAAGCAGCGCCGTCACTCGCAAGATCGATGTGATTCACGTCAATAGTCAACCACATCTGTCACCAACCAACTCATTTGCGTCTTACACTGAAGGAAACGCTCCGGTTGCAATCAATCCGGCGATCGTTGTTCAGGATGCCGACGATGGGACGCTGGCGAATGCAACCATTACGATCACAAATTACGTCGCTGGCGAAGACCAGCTCGGATTCGTTAACGATGGTTCGACGATGGGGGACATCGCCGTTGCTGGCAACGCGAATGGGTTACTGAGTTTGACCTCACCGAGTGGCACCGCAACCATCGCAAACTGGCAGGCAGCACTCAGTGCGGTGACCTATGCCAACACGAGTGGCGATCTCAATCCAATCAGTCCGACAATCACGTTCACCGTCGATGATGGTCATGCTGTCAACAACATCAGCAATACCGTGACGACGACCGTGACAACGACGCCGCTCTTCCCGCCAGTTCTCTCTGTTCCTGCTCCTTACACACTGCAATACACTGAAGGAGCACCAGCGGCGATTATTCAGCCGCAAATCACGGTGACGAGTCCAAGCAATGTCAATATCACGACCGCAACGGTCACCATCAACGACTACACTGTTGGCGATGTGATTACCTATAACCCCAACCCCAACAGCACCCCAGTCCTTGCACAAGTCAACGGTGGCGTGGTGAATTTGTACCTGCCGGTTGGCACAACAGCGACCGCGAACCAGTGGGCCTCGGCTTTGGAGGGGATCGATTACTACAATAACAGCTTGACCTATAACGCATCGTTGACGCGGTCAGTGTCGTTCCAGGTGAACACCGGTGGAGCGCTCAACCCGCTCAGCAATGTCCTCACGACGTCGATCAACATCACTCCCGTGAAGCATTCGCCGTCGCTTTTGAATCTCGAAACCGTTGATGTCGGGTACACTCAAGGGACGCCTGCCAATATCACGAACGCAATCACTGTGTCCGACATTGACAGCATCAACCTGACGCAAGCCACGGTGACGATTTCTCAAGGCTATATCGCTGGCCAGGACTTCCTGAATTTCACTGACACGGCGACGATCAAAGGAAAGTTTGCCAATGGCACCTTGACATTGACCGGTAGCGACAGCATTGCAAACTACCAAGCAGCCTTGCAGTCGATCACCTTCAGCACTGGTAACAACCCAGGTAAGGGTCAACGTGCAGTCACATTCAATGTGATTGACGACGGCGGCAAGTCCAGTCTTAACACCCCGACTCGATACATTGATGTGACACCGGTTTATGCTCTTCCGGTCTTGTCAAACATCGAATCAACAACGCTGCAGTACAATCAGGACCCCGCTCCAACGTACGCCAACAGAATCACGCCGATTTCGAATACGATTCAGGCGTCCGATGTTGACAGTCTTGTGTTGAACGGTGCGACCGTTCAAATCCTCGGGAATTACGCTCCGTTCCAGGATCTGCTCGTCTTCAACAACACCAGTAACATTACGGGTTCATGGGACAGCAGTACGGGAACGATGACGTTGAGCGGGCAAGATACGCTTGCCGCTTACGCCGCCGCACTGCAATCCGTCTCGTACCAGAACAGGGCAGACAACCCAAGTTTGTTGACGCGAAACGTTGTGTACACCGTGACCGTTAATCACGGTTATCCGGACCCTGCCTATCCGACACAGACCAGCCTTCCCGTTTCCCGGGCGATTCAGATCAATCACACCAATAAGCCACCGGTGTTGACGGCTGTTGATACGACGCCATTGAACTACACGGAGAATACGGCACCAGTCGTTATCGCTCCGAACATCCTCGCAACAGATGCGAATACAAACACCATCATTGGCGCAACGATTCAGATTACCGGAAACTACAATGCTGGCCAAAGCATTGATACGTTGGCGTTCACCAACACGTCCAAGATCACGGGTAGCTGGAATGCGACTACCGGAACATTGACGTTGACGGGGAACGATACTGTCAGCAATTACCGAACGGCACTGCGTTCGATCACATTTGCGAATAATCAAGACGCCGTGACGGCCCCGCAACGAACAGTGAGCTTCACCGTAACGGACGATAATCCGCTGAACAGTAATACGGTGACTCGCAACATCAATATCACCACCGTCAATCAAGCACCGATTCTTTCAGGAATCGAATCGACGCCGGTGATCTTTAAGATCAACGATCCGAACACGACGAATACAAGACCGATTACCTCGACGACCGTCGTCACGGACTACGATAGCCCGAACTTGCGGTTTGCGTCGATCAAGATCGCCATGGGCTATATTCCCGGTGAAGATCAGTTGGTCATCGATGGTTCGGCAATCGGTACGCTTTATCCCGCGTGGAATTCAGCCACCGGTGAATTAACGTTATCCGGAACCGCATCGCAGAGTGCTTATCTGAAGGCAATCACCAGCGTGATTTATGTCAACCACGCTTCAACGCCGACGGCGACGCCTCGTATCGTCAACATCCAGGTCTTCGATGATTATCTGGTGCCAAGTAATGTTGTTGCTCGAAGCGTTTCGTTCTCGGCAACGAACATCCCGCCAGGCGTTTCGGTTAATGCCGGCGGCCCTCTCGTGTACGTTGAGCAGACCGCAGCAGCACCCGTTGCCCCTGCCCTGACGGTTGTTGACCCGGACAGTCCAAATATGGTCTCCGCGACCGTTGCGATTACGGCGGGTTATATCCAGGGCCAGGATAGCCTGGTCTTTGCGAATACCCCTCGTATCCAGGGAAGTTGGAATGTCTCGACAGGGGTGCTGACCCTGAGCGGAGTGGATTCGCAGGCGAATTACCAGGCCGCCCTGGAATCGGTCAAGTTCTACAATTTGAGTAATAATCCGAACAACAGCACAAGGACTGTCAGCTTTGCTGTTAATGATGGGCTGAACCTCAGCAATGCGGCCAACCAGCAAATCAACGTTCAGGGAATTAACGTTCCACCGACGATCGCAACGAACTCCAGTGGGCCTGTGGTTTACTCGCAAGGTAACAGCACTAATCCCAATTCAGTTGCCGTTGTGCCAGCGTTTACGGCGATCGACCCAGAAAGCAATATCCTGACGAAAGCAACGATTGCCATCACGTCTGGTTCGTATCAAAAAGGGAACGACGTATTGAGCTTCGTCAATACGAAAACGATTACTGGAAACTTTGACGCTCAGACGGGAATACTGACACTGACAGGAGTCGATTCGGTCTCGAACTATCGTGCCGCGATTCGAACTGTGACATACCAGTTTGCCAAAGCAAATGCGATCGGTTCGACAAAGACGATCAGCTTGCAGGTTCTGGACGGAATTAATTTCAGTAACACCGTGACACAAGATATCTGGGTTAATCCCTGATTGACGAGTTCCAGATGACTAAGTGAGCCGTCTGTAAAGATTGCTTACGAATCGATTGAATAAAGTGACGTCGGGCGGCTTTTTAAAACCGCCCGACGTTTTCTGTTTTGATCTCATGACGAATCGAAATCCAGATTATTCGTTAGCCCAACGCGCAAGCGAGCGCTTTTCGTTGTGGAGAAGGCAGATCAATCACTGCGCCTAGGGCTAACGTTGAAATGTTTGCCAAAGTTCCCTGGGGTCAAGCATCGCGAGATCCCGGCGAACTGCCTGTCGCGACTCACCAGATCCGAGATGTCGGCAACTTCAAGCGTCCGCGATTCTTTTCAATCGCCTCGTTGGCTTTCCTGGTGACACGGGGTTCCTGCGCCTGAAGAAGATTTTCAATATCATGGCGAGATACGTCACCAATCCCTTTTGCCAGGTCTCCTCGAATCGCACCGATTCGTTGAACATCAAGGTTTTTCAGAAAGAGTTCCACACGTTTGACCTGAGGCTCAATCACCGTATCCGGGAGCAGGCTGTCAGGATTTGGCGCGGCCTGAATCACAACCTCACAGTGCGCAATCATCTCGATATCGGCTTCAGACACCGTCGAAGCATTCAACCCTTTGACTCCAAGCACCCAGTGCTCGAAATCGGCTCGACAACGAAGCTTCGCAGCCAGGCGGATATCAAACTGAAATCGTCCAAAGTCTCGAGGCTCAATCCGATCGATGACCAGCTTGATTGTTCGAGCCGGATCGATCAGTTCGATTTTGTATTTATGCCAGGCTCCGTCGTTCACCTTACGTTTGCGCTCTGAGACACGAATATCAAACCCGCGCTGTTGAACACGAAGTCCGTCAAAGATTTCTCGCGTTTTCCCCCAATGTCGCAGATCTTCGTATTGATCGGGGATGGCTGTCAGCATGACGGCGCGAAAGGTCTCTGACCACGTCGGAGTTTCGCTCAGTTTCGGACCGTCCAGCTTCATGATAGCGTCGACAGCCAATGGAGCACTTGTCGTAGGACCTTGAGAATTGGCCGGTTCAAGAGCTGACGCCAGTAGTGGATCGGCAGCCCAGACGGCAGCACGAGTAAAAGCCGAGAATGAAACGAACGTTAATAAGCCGAAGCGATGTAATCGAACCAGAAATTGATCGAGCGGGATCATGGTTTTCGCCGAATCCATTCGACTTCAATTGATGGTTACTCGCCGTCCTCAAGAAATCGGACGTCACTGTCGCTCGTTTGCATCGGTTCTAGCGGATAGGGCCCGAAGTTTTCTTCCAATTCCTTGATCGGCAGTACGATTTCTTCGGTATTGAGGTTTTCAACGTTGGAATCGTGATCCACATGATCGGGTTCACCCGGCCCCATCTCGACTCGAAATTTCTCGCCCGCAAAGGCCAATTCATCACCGGGAAGAAGTGCGCCACGAACAACTCGTTGGCCGTTAACTTTCGTTCCATTGGTGCTGCCGAGATCGCGAATGAAAAGCAATCCATCGGTGCGAACGATCAAACAATGCATTTTCGAAACGCTGGTCGTTTCAAGGCAGATATCGCACAAATCGTCCTGGCGACCAACAAGCGTCACGTCACGAGTGATCTGGATCGGTTTCCCACCACCTTTAATCGGAACCAGATGCGCTCGCATGGAACACCGTTTTCATTCAGTCGGACGAAGAGCCACCTTTAACGCGAGGGGCCTTATTGCACCGCGACTTCACTAAGGGGGGACAACGGAAACATCGAGCAACGCGGAATACACAACTTTTGATACTTCTTTTAAAGATTGTCTCAAATGGAAAAGCAGAGTCAAGCGTGTTCTTGTCCAAGCGGAACAACGTAGCGATTGGCGAGTTGTTCCTTGTGGAATCGTTCTCCGCGTGCGTCGTACAGGTACAAAAGATTATGGTCAGAAGCCCAGACCGCTCCAAGCCGCACGCTGCGTGGGCCACGCAGCAGGAATTGAAGCCCGCAGAAAGCCCCTAATCGTTTGAGGGCCATTACTTCCAGCTCAAACTGGTCAGCAACGAGGTTCTCGTGCCAACAAAGACGCTCGTGGACGTAGCGACGTAGCGCGTCCAGACCCTGGACGCCAGCCGTGGCTTCGATCATCAGGCCGCCTCACTGCTCTCGTTGAAGATTCCATGGTGTTTGCTCAGGCAGGGTGCATTCATCGGCAAGTCTCTTAACCAACCTTTTCCGCACCTGCGACCCTCGATCCGATTGTTAAAGGCCGCATAACCCTTCAACTTTACCACTGAACTCTCAGCGGAATATCAAAAAAATCCAATCATTGGGAACAATGGAAAACAAGACGGGACAACCCTTTTCGCTGTTCCTTCTGGCTCGTAGCATACAAGCATGATTGCAGAATTTTCATTGTTGCTGACCTTTGGAATGAGCCTCATGTGGTGCCTGATGCCGCGCGCCCAGGTGACTTCTGGATTTTTTCGGATCCAAATGCTGATTGTTCTGGGACTGACCGTCCTGGCGATATTGACGATGGGGCAGCTTTCCAACGCTTCCGGAGAACGTCTTTCTGGCCAGATGTTGTTCTATGCTCGTGTCGCAGCGGGAATTGGAATCACGTTTGGATACGTCGGTTCCATCGCCTGGTTACTGGATCAACGCAGGATTGGGACGGTCGCGATGACTGGCATATTAATTGCCACCCTGACAAGCTTGATTTGTTCTCGAGGAGGATTGGCCTGGCTCGCGTCACCCGCAGGAGGTTTTCATTTTCTATCAAATATCGCCACGGCAGGTGTTCTCGGCGGCGCGGTCACGGGAATGCTGCTCGGGCACTGGTATTTGACCGCTCCCACGATGTCGATCGAACCGTTAAAAATGCTCTGCTGGTGTTTTGCTTTGGCAATCGTTCTTCGGTTCGTGGTTTCCGCAATTGGTGCGATGTCCGCCGGACACAGCATCCATGGTGGAGTTCAATGGACCTGGTTTGCACTCCGCTGGCTGGCTGGCATTCTCGGCCCGATGGCCATTTCGGTCATGGCGATCCGTATCCTCAGGTATCGGAATACACAGGCCGCGACCGGTGTCTTGTTCGCCGGTGTGATCCTTTGTTTTATCGGTGAGATGTCAGCCGCTCTTCTTTCCACCGAACTTCGAGTTCCCCTTTAATCGAGTTTTTTGATGTTGATTTCCTGCGACTGTCCAAAATGTTTGAAAACAACTCGCGGGGAAGAGGCCAGCCGGATTGTCCATTGCAAAAGCTGTGGCTGGACGCGCCAGTCTCCGGAATCAGCGAAAGAGGAATCACTGTCCAGTTGCCTCATCTGTGGTTGCACGGATCTTTGGCGTCAGAAGGATTTTGACCAGAGGTTAGGTGTGTTCATCGTCGGCGTCGGAATTCTACTTAGCACCGTGGCAGTCGCTTATATGATGCCCGGTGTTGCGATGATCATTTTGATGATTTTCGGGATGGCCGACTGGGTTCTTTACGCCATATTACCGAATCGACTGGTCTGTTACCGTTGCCATGCTCAATATCGAAAGGTCCCGAATTTAGAGAAGACCGACGTGTTTGATTTAGAGGTCAACGAGCGATACCGTCAGGAAGCTATCAGACTGAAGCAGAAAGAAAACTCGGCTCGCTTGTGATCTCTCTACCCTGTTTCGCTTTTGTGTTACCATTAATGAATGAATTGGCACTTTCACTGCCGGATGTCGGCGTGAGAGTCTCCATCGACATGTCTGCCAGGATGACAGAATGAACGAAGCGCTCACTGACGACCGAGTTTGGATTGGGTTTGATCTTGGTGGAACCAAGATGAACGCCATGCTTTTCGACAGCGAGTTCGCGGTGAAGGGTCGACGACGAAAAAAAAGTCGTGGGTCTGAAGGGGCCGATTCAGGGGTCGAACGGATCGTTGCCGGGATTGCAAAACTGCTGGAAGAATCGTCGACTTCCAAAGAAATGCTGGGCGGCATTGGGATCGGATGCCCTGGTCCACTGGATCTTGAAGAGGGAATTATCCTCGAGGCGCCAAATCTCGGCTGGAAGAATGTTCCGCTGAAGAAGTCGCTGGAAAAAGAATTCGGTTGCCCCGTGTTCGTCTGCAATGATGTCGATTCCGGGCTTTATGGCGAATACCGGTTCGGGGCCGCCGTTGGGGCCAGTACCGCACTCGGGGTTTTTCCAGGAACGGGGATCGGTGGAGCCATGGTGTATGACGGTCAGATTTTCCGGGGAAAAACGGGAAGCTGTCTGGAAATCGGTCACGTTCCCGTGACGCCCGACGGGCCATTCTGCGGCTGCGGTCGACGGGGATGCCTGGAAACTGTTGCCAGCCGACTGGCAATGTCTGCCGAAATCGCCAAGGCGGCCTACCGCGGTCAAGCCCCGTATATCCTGAGAGTCGCCGGAACGGATCTCGCCAATATACGTAGCGGGACGATTAAGGAAGCGATCGACGCGGGAGATAAGATTGTCGAAGACATCTTGCGCGATGGAGCTCGGCAATTAGGAACGGTTCTTGCCGGTGCGGTGAACATGCTGGCCCCGGATGTGATCATCCTGGGGGGTGGTTTGGTCGAAGCATTACCAAGACTGTTTCTTGAGGAAGTCGGAAAAGCCGTAGCCGCGCGCGTGATGCCTTCGTATCTCAGAACTTACGAGTTGAAAGTCGCGAAGCTCGGTGATGACGCAGGCGCGATGGGGGCTGCCGCTTGGGCGCGACATCGCGTCGAAGATTAATGCTACTCCATATGAACAC
>JBAXBD010000237.1:0-8520 GCA_037142165.1 Schlesneria sp.
CCTTCAGGTGGTTCGCTGTTTCGAAGATCCCGATGTCATCCACGTCACAGGAGCAGTCAATCCGGTCTCAGACATCGAAACGATCGAAATCGAATTGATGCTGGCCGATATCCAGACACTGGAAAACTCACTGTCCAAGGCCGAGCGTACCGCCAAGAGCGGCGATAAAGACGCCAAGATGCGTGTCGAAGTCATCAAGAAATGTCTGGCTCATCTGGCAACCGATCAGCCCCTGCGAAAAATGGAGTTCGACGAAAATGAATCGAAAGTCGTCGCCAGCTACGGCCTGATGACCGCGAAGCCAATTCTGTACGTCGCCAACGTCGATGAAAACGATCTTGAAGGCAAAGGGAAACTCGTCCAGCAAGTACGCGATTTTGCCAGCAAGGTCGGCGCCTCAGTCGTTCCCGTCTGTGCCAAACTCGAAGCAGAAATCGCAGAGCTGGACGAAGCGGACCGAGCTGAAATGCTCGCCGGAGCCGGTCTGGAAGAACCAGCCCTCGCCGCTCTGGCTCGCGAAGCTTATCGGGTACTCGGGCTGCAAAGTTATTTCACTGCCGGTGAAATGGAAGTCCG
Source organism: Schlesneria sp. (assembly GCA_037142165.1). Taxonomy (GTDB): domain Bacteria; phylum Planctomycetota; class Planctomycetia; order Planctomycetales; family Planctomycetaceae; genus Schlesneria. Next base: position 577 of record JBAXBD010000237.1, read on the forward strand.
GGCCTGGACGATCCCCATCGGTGCCACAGCCCCTCAAGCCGCAGGGGTCATTCACACCGACTTCGAAAAAGGGTTCATCCGAGCCGAAGTCTATACGCTCGCCGACCTCGAAACCTACAAAAGCGAAAAAGAAATCCGCTCCGCCGGCAAACTGCGAGTCGAAGGCAAAAGCTACATCATGCAAGACGGAGACATCTGCCACTTCCTCTTCAACTGATTTTAATGCTCGCGTTCATGAATGGGGCAATGTTTGAAAGCAACCTTCCGCGGGTGTCGTGGTATTGGCAATTCTTCAGAAAAATGAATCGTAACTTGGGGCATTGGCCGAAAGACTGGCTTTCACTCATTTCGGCCAATCGCATTTTCTTATTAGCGTCAATTAGCGAAGATTAGTGTTCGAAACCTCTTGGTTCTTCGTTTTTTGATCTCATCACCCAAGCAGGTTTTTCATTCGTAGTTCAACGAAGACTTACCGAGCGATCGGATGCGTATCCAGAAACTTGGCAATGAGTGGGATCAGTTCTTCGCTGGCATCTTCGAGAATATAGTGGCCGCAGTCTGGGTATTGGTGTAGTTCTGCATTCGGAAATCTCGCGAGCCATTCCTTCAAAAAATGTTCGTCGAAGACGAAATCCTTGTCGCCCCAGCCGATGAACATAGGGATCGATTTTAGAAGTTCAAGACGACTTCCGACCCTGGTAATCAGATCGTAGCCCCGGTCACCCGGCTTCAAGGGGATGTCCTGCACGAATCTGTGGACGGCGATTCGATTTGACCACGAATCGTACGGGGCGCAATAGGCGTTGCCGACTTCTTTAGGCATCGGATTTCGAGTCACGCAGGATTTGACCGCTCCTCGACTGAACGCATTGAAGCCGCGAACGAGGAAGGCTCCTAACGGGCTGCGGGCGAGTTTCAATTGCCAGGGGACTGGTTTCGTCTTTGGCAGATGAAACGCGCCGGTGTTCAGGATCACCAGTCGCCGAATTCGTTCGGGGTATTCGGTGGCATACGCCATTCCGATCATTCCCCCCCAATCGTGGACGACCAGTGTCAGGTTGTCGGTTGCCCCGCAGTGGTCGAGCCATTTGCCCAGGTCGGCCACTCGACGAGCCAGCGAATACTCGTAGCGATCATCGCCCGGCTTGTCGGACAATCCGCAGCCGATGTGATCGGGGGCCAGACAGCGATACCGGTCTCGCAAACTTTTGACGAGGTTTCGGTAGTAGTATGACCAGTTCGGATTGCCATGCAGCATGACGACAGTGTCGCCCTGCCCTTCATCGAGATAATGCATCCGCAAGCCGTCGATCTCGGTGAAATGTGATGCGAAGTCGTATCCAGGAAACGTCACGTTGCCGCCAATATTTGTAGGGAACTGACCGAATCATCGAAACGGTCTCAATGGAAAACGCAGATAATCGCGGCAAACAATCGATTCTTCCAGTCTAGACGGCGGATTCTATCGAAACGCCATCTCCGCAGGGGAGGTGGGGTTTGGTTTTTGTCCGCTCGATTTGCATTAAAATTCAGAAAAGTCGGTAAGGTCGTGCAAGATTCTCAGCTGGTCGTTGTGGTATCTGTAGCAGGCTGATTTGGAATTCATGAAACACGAACCCGTAGCTGCGGCTTCCAGCCGCAGATGTAAAAATGCATGGAGGCTGGAAGCCTCCACTACAAAAATTGACGTAACGAGATCCAACGAGAAACGGAAATGACACCGGTCCCCGAAACTCGGGCGAGTTTGCTGCTGAGACTTCGCGATCCGCGAGATCGATCGGCGTGGGACCAGTTTCTGCAAATCTATCAGCCACTGATCTTTCGACTCGCACGTCGGCGAGGCATCCAGGATGCCGACGCGCGGGAGGTGACTCAGGACGTGCTGATGTCCGTGGCGGGTGCGATCGGTCGCTGGGAAACTGATCCCGAGCGGGGTTCGTTTCGTGGTTGGCTTTCGACGATCACTCGAAATCTGGTGGTGAATTACCTGATCCGTCAGTCGCGGCATCCGCGTGGCAGCGGCGATAGCGATCTGAAACGATGGTTGGACGAACGGCCTGATCCGCATACTGAAGAGTCTGTGTTTTATGATCGCGAAGAAGAACGGCAGATTTTTCGCTGGTCAGCGGAGCAAATCCGTCCGGAATTTCAGGAGACGACATGGAAGGCATTCTGGCTGACTGCGGTCGAAGGCCGCGAACCGACGGTGGTCGCCAAGGAGTTGGGCGTGGTGATCGGAGTGATTTATGTTTCGCGCAGCCGGGTGATGAAGCGACTGCGTGAAGAAGTGATGTCGGTCCGCAGAGATTGAATCGAGAATAGAAACATGCCATCCCTATCCCAATGCGATCGCGATCGTCTGCGTCAACTGCTGGACGGCGCGCTTGAAGCGTCGGTCGAGACTGACGTGACGCAGCGCGTCGGGACCTGCGAAGTCTGTCGGCGGCAATTGGAATCGTTCGCAGCAGACGAAAGCTGGTGGCAGGGGACTCGCGAAGCGCTTTCGGAGGAATCGGATTCAAATGGGGCCTGGTCACTCAACGAACCAGCGGACAATTCTCCGCCGAATATTCCGCTCGATTTTCTTTCGCCGTCAGACAACCCGGCCATGCTGGGTCGTCTGGGCGAATTTGAGATTCTCGAATGGATCGGCTGCGGAGGGATGGGGATTGTCCTGAAAGGGTATGATCACGAACTCAACCGCTATGTTGCCGTGAAGGTGTTGCATCCGCATTGTGCGACCAGTGCCGCCGCAAGGCGCCGGTTCGCTAGGGAAGCTCAAGCAGCAGCGGCGGTGGTTCACCAGCATGTTGTGGCGATCTACGCCGTGGACGGACAGCATCACCCTCCTTACCTGGTAATGCCGTTTGTACCTGGTGAATCGCTGCAACAACGGTTGAACAGGAAAGGGGCATTCGAGGTCGTAGATGTTCTGCGGATCGGCCAGCAGGTTGCCGAGGGACTTGCAGCGGCGCATGCGCAAGGTCTGGTTCATCGGGACATCAAGCCGGGAAATATTCTGCTCGAACGAAACGTCGAACGAGTTCTACTAACGGATTTCGGACTCGCCCGCGCTGCCGACGACGCCAGCTTAACGCAAAGCGGAGTCATCGCCGGGACACCTCAGTTCATGTCGCCGGAACAGGCGCATGGCGAGCAGATCGATCACCGTACTGACCTGTTCAGCCTGGGGACGGTATTGTACACGTTGCTGGCAGGTCATTCTCCATTCCGAGCGGAGACCACAATGGGGGTTCTTCGCCGAGTTTGTGAAGATACGCCGCGCCCGCTTCGAGAGATTAACCCAAATGTTCCAGTCTGGCTTGAAGCGTTCATCGAGAAGCTGCACGCGAAAAAACCATCGCTAAGATTCGACGATGCCCAAACCGTGGCTGAACAATTAAAAGGCTGCCTGGCCCACGTTCAGGAACCAACGCTGGTACCACTGCCAATCCAGATTGCCGAGCTAACCAAACATCGTCGGCAAAGAAATCAAAGTGTTTTCTGGCCTTCAATTGCCGTCGGACTTGCCGCGATCAGCCTGCTGGTCGTGGTTGCAGGGTTGTGGGCTACTAAACAGCCCCCAAGATCACACAACGATCCAAAGAATCCTGATCCGTTCGCCAGCCAGTTGACCACGGAAGCCACCGTTTGGGACGACCAGTTCCAACAGAAAGCTACCGAAATCGACCGCAGCCTTCAGAAATTGGAATCGCAATCAATGGAAGAATTCTAACAACAGCAGCAAAGAAACTCCTCGATTTCTTCTTGTTCCCATGTGTCCCATTAGTCCCATAAGTCTCATTTCTTCTTTTTTCAAAAAAAGAATGGAATCAAATGCCCATAAAAACAATCGTACGCGGATACGCGATCGCCATCGGATTAATACTGATGACAGCCGTCACGATCCACATGGCGGTTTCGTTGGTGGAACGCAATCCTTGGGTAACGCTATTCAATGGTCCCGTCGCAGCGCCGCAGGAAGTCGCGCCTTTCGAAGCCCCCCCAATTGCCAGCGAACCGAACAGGACGCGGGTTTTCGTCGCTGAAAAATCTTTGCCGCTGGAACCCCCAGAACAATCGGCAACAGCCGACAATCAAGACGCCGAATTCGATCGCCGTGCTAAACAACTTGCGTTGAAATTCCGCACCGCGAATTCTACGGAGCAAGCGAAACTGCGTCAGGAACTGGATTCTCTTTGCGAAGACCATTTCGAGTATCGGCAGAAGCAACGCCAAAGGGAGATTGATCAATTAAGCAATCGAGTTGATTCGCTGAGACTGATGCAGGTCACCCGCCATACCAACAAATCTGAAATCCTGAAACGACGCTTGAACGACCTGCTAGATCCAGACACGAATTTGCAATGGGAATCATCTAAGACGAAAGAAGAACTGATTCCGACCCAAAGTAAAGCCGTAGATCAAGCCGGTGAATTCAATATCGATTCCGATCCGAGGACCATCAAAGCAGATGAACCCAAACTTGTTGATCCAGCGCCCGTCGTCGAAAAGACGTTCGATGGGATACCGTATTCGAACTGGCTGAAGATGCTTGAAACGGAACGAAAGCCAGAAAAACTGGCGACCGGCATGGAGGCCTGTTCGCGGCTGGCCGATCCCCGCGATGAACGCCGGATCGCACACGGGATCTTTCTGGCAGCGTCTTTGTTTGAATCCAGCGACGAGAAAGAGCAGCAACTTGTCTGGAATGCCGGATGGACAGCCCTGAAACGGCTTCCTGCCGAGGTGATTGCCGAGGAACTGATCGTTGCGCTTCAGGACGAAGTTTCTTTCAAAGCGGGACGAGAGTTTCAAGGGAAACTGATTGCTCAAAAGGTCTCGAATGCGTTCGAGTCATTGCCCAAAGAACGTACGGATGTTCTCATCGCAGAATTGGTGAGAGTTATTCAAACGAACGTCAAAGGGACGGGTTGGCTACTGGCTGGTGCGAGCAACGTCTGGCGAAATTCAAAACGTCCGCTGAGTGATTTTGAATCCTTGCAATCGCAGATATTTTATGCCGCGGACAGCGGACCAGCCGTTACCGTCAGCGGTATGAACGACAATATTGCCAGTGTGTGGAAGATCGTTGTCTCGAATCTCATCAAAAGTGCTCCGGAAACTCCCGATCTTGCGGTGAGGCTGATGAAGCATGCTGGCAAAAGTTCCGAAGTTGTCGACTTAATTGGAAAGCTGGGGCCGCATGGTGAACCAGCCGTCCCACTGCTTGTTGATTTGTTCCTTGAGGAATGGAAGCTGGTTGAGGCAGAACGTCGGGATGAGGCCAATCACGTTTACCATCAACGCTCCAATGATGAGACGTTTCGCCATCATTATCGACGATGTCAGATCATTCAGACGATTGGCGAAATCGGTCGCGGTCAGAATGGATATGCATTGTTGAGGCAACTTGGTCTGATTGCTCCGCCTAAAAAAGACCGTGATGCTCAATTCGATGGACAATTCTATGGAAGGGTCGACGATGCGTTGGCGAAATTCACCCCCGCCCCCCAATCAGAACCAAAGCCTGATCTCTTGAGTGACTTTACATTTATCACAGGTCGATGGAGATTTCAGGCGATGAGCCCTGGAGAAGCTCCCAAAGGTGCCACGGCCGAGTTCAAACGAAGCTATATGCAGCTTGAAGAATACGACGGTACTGACTTCCGGTTTGAAAAGAATTCTCAAGGGTTTGCCGGGTTTCGTTTCGAACTCGATGCGACAAAAAGCCCAAAACAAATCTCGTTGTTCAAGTATCAACCGGAATCCGCCGGTCGACGCGCCGGGACTGATACTCCGCCAACGGAAATACCTCAAACACGGATGGAAGGAATCTACGAACTGACCGAGACGACATTAAAAATTCAATTGAACGAACCAGGCCAGCCGCGACCAACAGAACTGGTCACCGACAAGGCCAATCTTCCCAAAAGACAATACCTGCTGGAATTCGACCGCGCGATGGATGAAAAGTTAATAAAGACAGCGACATCAACGCAGTGACGGAAAAAATCTTCAACGCAACCAAGCGATAAAGTCACTCCATTCCCTCAACGGAGGTCATTGGTGTCGGCTGGAAGCCGACACTACGTTTAGGGGCACTGATTGAAACGACAAGGAAGTCCCCGCAAAGAATAGGGCCCATAGGTCATATGCGACCGATGGGCTCTATTTTTGCTTGCCAAGTCTCGACGCGTAGAAGCAACCGATATCGTTGCACCCTGCCCAATGTTGGCGGTCTGGTCCGGTTGTTCGATAGAATCATTGCGAGGCGGTCATTCGCATCGCAAGAAATCGATGTCACTTCTGGAAGGTCTTTGATGAATCAGTTCACAATGATTCTTGTCCTCGCCGTTGCCGCGTACTTGTCGCAGAGCGACGACATCACAGAAGGGATCGCGTCGTCGTCTGTAAGCTGTGGACAGCAAGTCGCGATGACCAATCTTCAACCCGATGCACAGACAGGCAAAGCTCCAATGAAATCCGACGATTCATCTCGCCTATTGACCGTAGCACGAATCTTCTCGGCGGAGGAGTTCCAAGAAGAGAAACTCGGATTGATCACGTGGAGCAAAATGGGGGGAGCCTATTTTACTCTGCAAAGGTCGAAGGGAACGGGCGATGGTCAGGCTTTGGTTCGCGTCGATGCGGCCAGCGGTAAAGAGGAGGTCGTTGTACCGGCCAGTGCGTTTATTCCGGCTGGTGAGTCGAACCCGCTCTCGGTCGATGGTTTTACGTTTTCGGCGGATGAATCAAAGCTTTTGATCTACACAAACAGTCGACGCGTCTGGCGGCTCAACACCCGGGGGGATTACTGGATTTTGGACGTTGCGACTCGGGAACTGAAGAAGCTGGGGGGCGATGCGGCGCCGTCCACGTTGATGTTTGCCAAGTTTTCGCCGGATGGCTCGCGCGTTGCGTTTGTCCTCGCTCACAATCTCTATGTTCAGAATGTGCGTGATTTGCAGATCACGGCACTGACGACAGACGGATCTGTCAGACTGATCAATGGCACCGCAGACTGGGTCAATGAAGAAGAGTTGATGATCCGTGATGGGTATCGCTGGAGCCCTGACGGCAAATCAATCGCCTTCTGGAATTTTGACACCACATTGGTCGAAGACTTTCATCTCATCGACAACACACAGGGAACCTATCCAGTCGTCACGTCGTTCCCGTATCCCAAGGTCGGCAAGACGAATTCTGCCAGCCGAATCGGTGTCGTCAGCACGACTGGTGGCGAGGTCCGTTGGCTGGACCTGCCGGGTGATCCGCGCGAACATTATCTGCCTCAGACGGAATGGACGACCGACGGCAAGGCAATTCTGATCCAGCAGATGAATCGCCTTCAGAACAGCAACCGAGTTATGTTGTGGGACGTGCAGACCGCTGCGATCCGAACGATTCTCACTGAGACTGATCCGGCATGGCTGGAAAATGAGAATCCCGTGCGGTGGTTGAACAAGGGAAAAGATTTTGTCTGGTTGAGCGAACGGAACGGATGGCGGCATGTCTATCGGGCTGGTGTCGACGGGGGTGATTTTTCCCCGGTGACTGGCGGCGAATTTGATGTGTTGAAGGTGGAGGCGATCGACGAGGTTGATGGGTGGCTTTACTTCGCGGCGTCACCGGACAATCCGACGCAGCGCTACTTGTATCGAGTGCCGCTCGCTGGCGGGAAACCAGAACGACTGTCGCCGCTGAATCAGCCAGGTTGGCATACCTACGACGTTTCGCCTGATGCGGATTGGGCAATCCACAAGTGCTCGTCCTTCACGACGCCACCGGTCGTCGAAGTAATTCGGCTGGCTGACCACAGCACGATTCGCGTGCTGACAGACAACGCGAAGCTCAAGGAAAAACTCGCACGAATTGACCGACCGGTCGCCGAGTTTTTTCGAGTCGATATCGGGAATGACATACTTCTTGACGGATGGTGTC
>JBAXBD010000238.1:0-8511 GCA_037142165.1 Schlesneria sp.
ATCACCCGGCGGCCTGGTGGATCTCGGGTTTGATTCGAGCCGAACGCGAACATTGTTGCGACGATCTGGCTGTGAAACTCTGTAACAACGCGGTGACATATGTCACGGCGCTGGCCGCACTGGAAGAATTGCGGGCCGGCCCGACTCTGACAGTTGCCGCAACGGGTGGCTCGCTCCTCAGTCGTATCCGCCGCATTGCTGTCGGTTCAGACAACGTTTCGCACCGCTCAACCCGCTGGGGCGCCAGCCTGATCGCGCTGGCGGTGATCGCGTCGCTCGGCCTCACGACTTACTTTGCCTTGCACGCGAACGACGATCCAAAGCCTACTGCTGAACAAACCACGACGACACTACCGAACGACGAGACTAAGGACAGTAAGCTCGGCGGCATTCAACGCAGATCTGCAAGCTTTGAGCCGATCCAGGGTGAAGTCGTCGACGCTGTCAGCGGCAAGCCGATCAAAGGGGCGACGGTTCGGTTTCGGATTTTTGAAAAATTGCCGTTTGATTCGCGTGGAAAGGATAAACCGCTGGCGGAACTGGTGTTTCGCAACGTCGGGCGATATACGTTTCAGTTGCCCGAAACGGTCAACGTGCAAACGAAATTGTTTGTCGAACGGTTCGCGGTGCATCCCGATTATCAGTCGCTGGGAGCGATCGGACAGGGGTTCTATTTCTTGCCGAAAACCTCATCGAGTCACGCTCGCGATTCCATTCGGCAGGTGAAGATGGTTCCGGGAAAGGTTGTTACGGGACTGGTTCTGGACCTCGACGGACAGCCAGCCAGGGGAATTGCCGTCACGTCAGGAATCTATCGTGATGGTTGGCAGAACGGATGCGAGCACAAGACGACAACCGATGCCAAGGGGCGTTATCGAATGGTTGTTCCCGAAAATGGCGGACGCGGTCGTCTCTATGTCATCCCGAATCACGCGGCAGCTGTTTCACGAGCGATCACGGAGGAGTTCGGCGAGCAACAGGTTTTCCAACTGCGACCCGGCACGCGGTTGTTTGGCCGAGTGACCGATGCCGACGGCAAAGGCGTCGCGGGTGTCGCCCTTCGAGCAGACGGCAGTGACCGAGTCCCGTGGCGATACGCGATGACCGATGCCGACGGCCGATATTCATTCCCGCCGATCCAATACGGGACATACGTCGTGGATGTGTACGACGAAGGTCGCTTCCGCGAACTACCGAAAAACGGCGTGCGACTTCCCGACGTCTTTTTGCCCCAGGTGGTTGAGCTTCCCAAGACCGCGCCGACCGAGCAGCGGCTTGACTTCCATCCCACCGAGTCCGTACGTATGACCGCTCGATTCACGACCAGCGACAACCAGCCGCTGAGCGATCGCGTCCTCTCGATTTCCGGTGTCGCCAACAATGTCCCCTGGTGGGGCCGACTACGCGAAGTGGCCAATCAACCCGGCCTCTACGAACTGCGAGTTCCTCGCGGCTTTGCGGGCCGATTTAATGAGAACGCCGACAACGGCGGCTTTCTAAGGATTACTCGCGAAGCGGCCGATGGGAAATCAGTTCCCGAGCAACATGTCACCGATTTTGATAAAGACGGAATCTCGTTCCACGTTGTCCGCATGAAGCCGTCTTCGGTCACACTACGACCGACGTTCGACGGAAAGCCCATAAAAACAAACTGGCCACGGAATTATCCGCAATTCGCAAACGCAAATGATGCTCAACAACTCGGTGCTCGCCTTCCATCATCGCAATCGCGAATGATGGAAGAGGGTGGCATCTGGTTCGACGCGCATCCCGACATCGACCTTGTGCTGAAGCTTGAAGTCGACGGATACAAGCTGTGGCAAAAGTCCGTCCGAATCCCCGAGGAAGAAAATCAAGTGATTGAAGTCCCACTGGTGCCAGATAACGCGGGTGCTGGGCGCGAAATTCCCGCCCCTGCCCTTGGCTCGAACGCACGTCTCCCGAATTCGGGCGAAGAAGCGAATCTAACTTCGAAGACGAGGGTTGCCGAAACCTCACTTCCAGCGGAACAGCCAACTGCATCCGCCAGCCTGAGCATCAAGTATGACATGCCTGGCGCAGAAGCCGAGACGCGGATCTACGTCGAGCGTATCGACACTGAGTTCGAATCGAAACATGGTCGTCGCGAGGAATTCGGCAATGAAGAATATGCAGGAGTTCGTTTCAGTCGTCTGAAGAATGGCGATTCGTTGACGATTGAAAAATTGCCTGCCGGAAATTATCTGGTGGCGCGTTATCGACTGGTCGACATCGTTCGTGAAGGTACAGGCAAGGCTCTGAAAAGCGTCTATCTCGACAGGCAGTGGATCGAACTCGCGGAGCACGAGACCAAATCTGTCAGCCTGTTGCGACGGAAGGGCCAACCGATTTCGGGTCGCGTGGTGGTTCCAGATGACTTGAACGTTAACACTGTTGTTGTGTATGTGACTAGCGAAAACGCCCGAGTTGGTTCAACGTACCACAATCTCGATCACCGGGATGTCATTCATTTCGATGGCGTCAACGTGGACTCGGACGGCAAGTTCAATACCGAACCACTTCCTCCCGGCCGATACAAGGTCATCGTCGAGGGTTATGCGAATCACAACTTGGCAGCCTCTGGCGTCATCTTGCCGAGTTGGGAAGGAGCCGCCGACGTCATCGTCACCGAGTCCACCGCGCCTGCATCCATCGAAGTGGCGTTGACGAGGGAATTTGACCGCGAGGCGTGGTTCAAAGGCCAGGTAGCAGCGGCGAATGCCAGAAGCAATACGGCGATTCCATTGGATCAAAGTGTGCAGCTCGCCGATGTCGTGCGCGAATTCAACGCCAAGAACAAAGAACTTGAGCAGGGACTCGATCAACCCGCGTTGACCGAAGACGAAGTCGTGGCGGTTCTCAAGCGAGACGAGTGGAAGCCCGAAAACACACTTTTGAACGAAAAAGAGATCGCGGCGTTCAAGGCGGATGCAAAGTCACAACGTCTGCCGAAGGGTTCGTCATTGCAGGTTCTCACCGAAGGGCGGACGGATACGTTTTCCTACCGGAAACTCTGGCAGGTGAAATTGATGCTGCCAGCAATTGGTCATGATGGCTTCGTCGGCCTCACGATTCGAGATACCGAAGTCGCCCAAGAGACAATCGATCCCAAGCAGGTCGCCTGGGGCAAGCCGGATGCGTTGGGGCTGTCGCTCGGTGTATACCTCTCTCCAAAGAAGGAGAAGTACGCGATTGGCGAGCGAGTGAAACTGCGGCTGTTCGTTCGCAATGATGGAAACCAGACTGTCAACAATCTGACGTTCTACAACGTTTCCTGGCCCAAACCAAAGGATTTCAACGTCACCGATCAAACGGGGGCCGTCGTTGCCGTAGGCAACGTCCATGACGAACAGTGGGGATTACAATGGGTCGCCGGAGCCAGAGCAGGCCGACTCGCCCCAGGTGACGCGCACACGTTCAACGTTCCGTTTGAGCTGGCCATCGGCGGTGACGCACCAAGCAAGTTGGTTGGTCGAGTCATTGACGCTCGCCCCGGACAGAAACTGTCACTTCGAGTCCGCGAACACAACGGAAACGATCGCGACCGCAAGGAAGGTGAACCAGAACCCGAATCCGGCAGCAGAGAATTCTCTGTCGCGGAATGACCGATGCCAAACGAATAAGTCGAACAAATAAGTTTAGAGTTCCAATCGACTAACTCTGAATCTCGCGAATGACGTGTCCGTGCACGTCTGTCAGGCGTCGATTGGCTCCGTTGTGTCTGACAGCCAGGCGTTCGTGGTCGATGCCGAGCAGGTGCAGGACTGTGGCGTGGAAGTCATAAGTTGTTGTGATGTCACGAGCTGCACGCCATGACCAGGGGTCGCTTTCACCGTAACTGACGCCCCCTTTGATCCCTGCGCCTGCCAGCCAACCTACGAACGTTCCGCCGTTATGGTCACGACCGTCACTTCCTTGTGAAAATGGCATGCGTCCGAATTCCGTATTCCAGAGGACCAGAGTGTCTTCGAGCAAACCTCGTTGGTCTAAGTCACCCAGGAGCGCGGCGATCGGTTTGTCTGTGGCGAGACACATGGGAGGCAACTCGTTCACGATACTGCTGTGGTTGTCCCAGTTGTTTGAAGGCCCCCCTGCACCGCTCCATACTTGCACGAATCGAACTCCTCGTTCGATCAGTCGTCGGGCGAGCAGGCACCGTTTGCCGAAATCTTCGGTCGGTTTTTCATCAAGGCCGTAAGCTTTTTGAGTAGCCTCGGTCTCGCTGCCAACATCAAAAGCTTCGGGTGCGCTGAGCTGCATTTTTGCCGCTAATTCGTAGGCTCGAATGCGTGCTTCCAGGCGTGAATCACCTTCGTTTGCTTTGAGATGCTCGGAGTTGAGTTTCTGGAGCAGCGCCCTCCCTTCGCGATCGGCTTCACTTGTGATGAACTTTGCCGATTCGGGGGCTTTGAGATTCGCAATCGGTTCGGCCGAGGTCGTATTCAGAATCATCCCTTGATGGCTGGCCGAGAGGAAACCGGATGAAAAATTTCCCTTCTGGTTGTAAGGAAGACCTCGTGCATCTGGAAGAACGACGAATGTCGGCAGGTTGTCGGTTAAACTGCCCAGTCCGTAACTGACCCAGGCTCCAAAGCAGGGAAAACCTGGTAGGAGATTACCCGTGTTCATCAAGTAGCTGCCGGGGCCATGCACGTTCGTTTTGGACTGCATCGCCATGCAAAAGGCGATGCGATCGACCTGTTTGGCCAGATGTGGCATCAGATCGGTTACCCAACGTCCGCACTCACCATGTTGATGGAATTCGAATGGTGGCTTCAGCACGTTACCGGGAGCACTTGTCGCAGCTTCGACACGTTGGCCATCGCCTGGATCGAATTTTTCGCCAGCCTTCTGGAACAGGGCCGGTTTATAGTCGAACAGATCCATCTGGCTGGCGCCGCCGTTCATGAAAAGCTGAATCACTCGACGAACTTTGGCCCGATGATGCAATCCCCCATTGAATTCCGGTCGCGGTTCATCAGCAAATAGCGAGGATCGACCCAGTAAATCGGTGAGTGCGAGCGATCCAAAACCTCCTGCCGCCGTTTCGAGAAAATCGCGGCGATTGAAAGGGATTGAGTTCATAGGTCACCTGGACAAGGACACGCTTGTCCGCGAATTGCGTGGCGTTTCAGTCATCACAGGTGTGTAACACGTGCGGCGGATTCGCGTCAAACGCAAACTCACGCTGACATTGATCGCGAGTTCGAAAAACGAAATAGTCTAAAACGTTTATGGATCAAGCTTCCAAGACGCGATAGACTCGTACGGACTCGGTCCACCCATAATGGAGGCGGCACAATGTTTGTCTGGCGTTTGATTCCCGTTCGATTTCTGGTTTGCTTGCTTGGGATGAGTCTCTTTTGCCTGTCACAAGTTGACATCGCAACGGCTCAACCGGCAGCCACCGAAGTTCCGTCTGATGCGCCAGCCGCCCCCAATCTGTCGGCGACGCAGGAAGCTATCGAGATGCGCTACCGCCGGTTTGAAGGGACACTCGAACAACTCAGCGAATACCTTCGCAAGACTGATCCGTCCCGAGCAGAACTTCTTTTACGCGCAATCGGCAAAAGCAAAGAGGGACGTATCTCTGATCAGTTCAAGCATCTGACCGACCTGCTGAAGAAAGACCAGCTTGGCGATGCCGTTGAGCGGCAAGAGTTGGTTGTGACCGAACTTCAGTCGTTGCTTGAACTGCTGATGAGCGAAGCTCGAAAGGATGATCTCGAACAAGAAAAGAAGCGGATTCAAGAGTTGATCAAGGATGTCAACAAGCTGATCGGCAAAGAAACCGATGCTCGTGCGAATACCGAACGAGGCGCCAACAACGCCGAGCTTCAGAATCAGCAGAAGCAGGTCGCCGATTCTGCCAAGAAACTTGTCGAAAAGATCGAATCACAAGACGCCGCGAAAAAGGCAAGCAAGAAAGAACAGGGAGCCGATTCTGACAAAAAGCCGGGAAAGTCCGGCGATAAAGAATCGGGTGATAAAGAGTCTCCGTCGGGCGACAAAGATTCGGAAAACAAGGACGCTGAAGAGAAGGACTCTGACGACAAAGATAAAACAGAAGACGGAAAAGGCTCGCCGTCGAAGGATAAAGACGGCCAGCCAAAAACTGGAGACAAAAAAACGGGTGATCGTCCCGATGCGAAAAAGCCGTCAGGAGAAGATAAGGACTCGACGTCTGACGAGGACAAGAACGAAAAAGAAGAGGGTGATCAGGCTTCTGGCGAAAACAAACCGAAGCCTGGTGAGAATGGAAAGCCATCGGATTCCAAACAAGGCAAGCCGCAGGAAGGCAAGCCAAAAGAGGGAAAACCACAATCAGGTAAACCTCAGAAATCGAAACCTCAGCAGGGTAAGCCGCAAGAAGGAAAACCTCAGGAGGGAAAACCTCAAGAAGGTCAGGAACAACAGGAAGGGCAAGAGCAGCAGGAATCTCCTGAACAGTCGCCTCAAGAGGAGGATTCGTCTCAAAAGAAGCCTGAGAAGACCGCTGGACGTGAAGAGATCGAGCGGGCCAGGCAAGAGATGAATCGAGCTATCGAAGAACTGAAAAAGAACAACAAGAAGAATGCTTCCGACAAACAGGACAAGGCGATCGCCGAACTGATGAAGGCGAAAGAAAAGCTTGAAGAAATTCTTCGTCAGCTTCGTGAAGAGGAGCGAGAACTGGTGCTCGCTCAGCTGGAGGCTCGCTTCCGCGACATGTTGCAGAAGCAAGAGACCGTGAATAACGCCACGCTCGCGATTCATGCGGTTCCCGTCGACAAACGGACTGATCGTCACCGTAATCGCGCGGTCGAACTCGCACGCAACGAAGATGAAATCTCGCTATTGGCCGCCAAGGCGCTGACGCTCTTGAAAGAAGAAGGGTCGTCCGTCGCCTTTCCTGAGGCAGTCGAGCAGATCCACGAAGACATGTTAACGGTCTCCAGGCGGCTTGAACGAGTCGATGTGGCTGAGATTACTCAAAACATTGAACAAGATATTGTTGAAGGTCTGAAAGAGATCATTGAAGCTCTGCAGAAAGAACTTGAAAAGATCAAGGACAAGAAACAGCAGCAGCAACAGCAACAAGAACAGCAGCAACAACAAGAACAGCAGAAACAGTTGGTGAACAAGCTGGCCGAGTTGAAGATGCTTCGTTCGCTTCAGTACCGTGTGAATCGCCGAACGAAGCAGATCGGTCGGCTGGTTGAGGGTGAGCAGGCCATTGATCCCGATACGATCAGCCAGCTCAAACAATTGTCCGATCGCCAGTCAAAGGTTCAGCGAGCAACGTACGACTTGTCGACGGGTAAGAATCAATAAGCCCAAACAGGAAGAAAAAAGGGGATCCGGGCATTCAAATCAGCTCGGATCCCCTTGAACGACTCTGTTTCTTGATTTTGCGTTTACATCCCGGCTTTCAGGGCCTGCAAATGCCTTACAAAATGTTCTCGCAGGATTTCCGTATAGGTGCTGACGTTCGCTGCGAGAAGGCTTTTTACTGCGGGGCCTAACGTGGGGTCCGTTAATGTCGATCCGAATGTGCAATGCAGAATCTGGCGGCCCTGGTTCGTGAAACCACGACCTTGAGGGACGTCTTTCCAGCATTCGAGGTAGTGTCGTTCGAGTTCACCGATGTCAGAGCATTCGGCTGTGGTCGGAGCCGAATTCAGCGTTGCCGAAACGTGGTACGTCGCCTTATCGGTGTTGTAACGTTCTCGGGCGAAGTCGATTAAGCGGCGAAACAGGGCGGCGTCATGTCGAGCAACGACGCGTAACGCTTCGAGGTAGCTTGTTCCCGCCGTCTTGACGTGAAAACAGCCCCCGGTGGCTCTGGCCAGTGAAGCGTACATCGAAAGCTTATCCGATCCCGAATGCAGGCTGAGCTTATAAGGGCCGAGCAATTTGGCAATCGCCGCGTGATCGGCAAGCGAGCGGTCCAGCGCCGCCAGATCCCCTTTAAAGTCAACACCCTTTTCAAAATCGCCGATGAAACGAGGAGCCAAACTGACCAGCTTCATCCCTCGCGAAAGGCACTGGTCGGCGATGATGTAATGTTCAGCCAGCGTCGTTGGTTGATCCGTTTCGTCGACGCTCAGTTCAATCTCATGATCCCGGCCAGCGGCGGTTTGTACGGAACGAATGTGGTCTGCCAGCGAAACGGCTTGATTGATGGCTTTTCCATATTTGACAGCGGCTCGAAGACAGGCGGCTTCGGTGAGTTCAATCATTGCTCCCGTCGACAGCGTGATCTTTCGCCCGCGATAATCGTTAATCCAGGGGACTTTTCCCACGACGCTATCAAACTTTTCTCGAACCAGTTGTTCGGAGTAGTCATCTGCTTTCTGATCGACATATCCCGACGGATCAATCGTGAAAAAGGTGAATCCCACCGCTGCTGTGGCGTCGACATCGGCCGGAGTTTTCAAATGGTCTGCATCTGCACCGATCACTCCGGTCCAACCGCTGGCCTCGGCCCCTTGGAGTGCGTCGTTCATGACT
>JBAXBD010000239.1:0-8505 GCA_037142165.1 Schlesneria sp.
GCATAAGGTCATTACGGAAATTGAAGGACTGCAATTGACCGGCGGCCTGAATCCTGCCGCCATCGGTTCTGCCATCCAAAATCAAATGGGGGGTGGAACACAACGTCAACGAGCATTGCTGAACGAACTTCAAGACAGCAATTCAAAACAGTTGTTGCCTGCGGCGCAGTTCAGTCGGTGATGTCGACTGGCAATGAATTCATTGCCGGAAAGCAAGAACACTGGCGAGCGAAGACGCACGCCAGTGGCACCCAACGTGGGTAACGATTTCCGATGGAAAGTTTGGTCTGGTATTTGTCTTTGTCCCGGCGGGACTATAGCAATTAGCCGGTGGTTGAGCGGAGCGACACCACCGGATAAGGCGACCGAAAAGTCTTGAATCCTGATGGGATTCCAGACGACGAAGGTTGGCCAGTGTCATCTCAAAGAATGTAGCGGTTTCTAAACAGCGATTCTGTCATCCTTCCTGGATGAAAATGTCAAAATCAAACGTGATCCGGTGGTGTCGCTGACGCTCAACCACCGGCTAATTACTATAGTCCTTCCAGGACATCATTCTTTCTCAACCGTGACGAACACGGGTGGACTTGAATATGTCGCTTTCATCACAAAGTTGATCGCGAAATTCGCCATCACGGCCGTCACCTGTCGATCGACAGGGGGGGCGGTCTTATCCGCCTTCAGCGTGATGAACCCTTCACTATCAGTTCCGGTCAGCAACGTTTTGCTCTGGTTCCCTTCCATCGTCACCCCCTCGGGTAAGCTGTTTGCGTAAACCTGTTCGAGATGGCGATACATGAAGTCGAGCGTCACGTTGGCGTTGACGTCTTTGGCTCGTACCAGGTTGATCAGAATCTTTTTCGATTCACCCGGCTTCAAGCGGATTTCGGTTTCGCTCAGGTTAACGGCCAGCAGGTCAGCACTCTCACCGACGGCGACGCAGTGGGTTTCAACGGGATAATGTCCTCGTCCTCCGCCGGGTGAATAATATTCCTGATACGGCACTGCGGTGGCCGAAAGTTCCACCGTTGTCGTCTCACCGTTCGTGCCTGTCGGAGCAGGAATGGTATGCGTCGCCGTCCCCCAGATTCGGACATCTTTGGCGATGGGTTTCAGTTCCGGGGAAGCAAACAAACCGATACAGCCATCAATTCCTTTTCCGGCGAGGATGCGACCGCATGTTGCCAGAACACCCGCAGGCAGACCATCAATATGCAGTTGAACTTCCCCCGTGAAGCCATGCTTCCGAACCACTCTGACAAAAATCGCTCCGCATGTTCCCGGGGTGAGCTGCGTCTTATCAGTGTCGACTTCCAGCATGAAGTAGGGCTGGGTCTTCGTCACTTGCAAGGCATACTCGTATCCCGCTCCACCGCGCAGCAAACCGTCACGAATTTCTACGATAAACGTACCATCGCTGGGTGCCTCCCACCCTTCGAACCAGGTATCGGCATGAGTCAGTCGGCCGAACCGTCCGTCATCGTCTTCGCGAATCGGCTGGCCCTGTCCGTTGAGAATTCTCAAAAACGAATCGAGGTTGGACATCTGTCGTCTGGCGATCACTTCAAAGGTAAACCGTTCACCCTTCTTCGCCACGAATGAATAACAATCGAGATCGGACGGGGATTCAATGCGACCTGAAATGACTTGTGGCACTTCGAATGGAACCGCCGTCATCGCAGAATCATTGTCACTTGCTGGTTCGACGAGTGTCGGCAGATCCGTCACGTAGAAGCCGACCGGATTCGAGACTTGATCACTCATCGTCACTGGCAGAGAAACCAATCCCGGCGGCGTCCCCTCAGGCACCCGGACAACGCCTTTGAAATCACCACTCAGGCCGACGCCACTCAGTTCGACAATTGTTTCCACGCCCGCTTTGACAGCCTTGGGAAACGCACCGGTCACAAACGGTCGGGAGTTCGCTTCGATACAGTAGACCCAATCAACATTCCCCTGATAGCGGACGTCACGGATCTCCAGCAGGTACTCGCCTGCCTGCTCAAAACGATGGACAAGAAACGGGTCGGCGAAGAAAGCATTGTCGGATGTCGCGAGCACGCTCCCTTTGGTATCTCGTAAAAACAGGATCGGATCTGCATGCACCTGCAAATCATGGATCTTGTCCTGCAACCGCTGACAGCGAACGTGAAACAGGATTGTCTGACCCGCTTCCGCCGAGAATTTCCAGAAATCACAGTCCTCACCCTTTTCGATCGTGCCACACAGGGCTGCGGGAAGAGTGACTGATTGGGCCTTATCAGCAGAGTTATTCTCGGCGGCTTCGATTATCACGGGGTCGCGGACAACGACTAGCTGACCGACTGTGCTGGCTCCATGTGGCGTCGCCAGACGAAATTCCCGAACACCAGGCAACGCATCGGGAGTCGCCGTGAACTTCACTTTCAACTTTGTAACATCTTTCGGTTTTTCGCCCGGCTTAAGTTCGGGCATCACAGGGGGGACAACTTCCGCCGTCACACCGTTACCGCCAACGGTGACTTGATACGCACCCAGCATCGTATAGCGAGAATTCACCTCGCACTCGGTGGTGGCTCCGACTTGTATTGCAACTGGCTTGAGGCTCATCACCATCGGATACGAAATCTGAGCGAAGATCGGTGAGGTCATTGTCAGCCCGAAAACGAGTGCCAAAGTCAGCACAGCGCGGGCTTCGCCTGCAATCCAAACACGAGAAGAATTTGAACCACGAAAAACACGAAATGCACTAAAAAAAACAGTCGAGGCGAGCCGGGCGGCGTAAGCCCCCGGATTCTTTTCTTCTTCAACTTCAACTTCTTCGCAGCGTCCGAAGAAATCAAACGGTAGTACGACGGATTGGATCCGTTTTGAAATTGACGCCTGAGTCGCAGATTTTGAGAAACAGCGATTTTTTACCGTGAAATCGAGTCGCATGGTGCGTCCCTTATTTGACATAAACAATTTCTTACGTGTTCGCAGCATAACAATTGCGGCTCATCAAGAAACAGTCAAAGCGTGAGCACATTGGAAGAGCAGATCGGAATGGCGAACGTGAACGGACGGAGACTTGAGTTTTTGCAACTGATCGGTCAAACCTCTTTGCATGAAACCATTGGATATTTTACGTCAACATTTTGGCTACGATTCGTTCCGCCCACCTCAGGAAGCTGTGATCCAGCGAGTACTGAGTGGTCAGCATGCGCTGGTGATTATGCCGACCGGTGGCGGCAAGTCGCTTTGTTATCAGATCCCCGCTCTGATGCCCCCTGAGCCGACCGAGACCACCAGCGGCAAGACTCCGTTGACGCTCGTTCTTTCCCCGCTCATCGCGCTCATGAAAGACCAGGTCGATGCGCTTCATGCGCGGGGGATCGCGGCGACATTCATCAATTCGTCGTTAAGTCGAAACGAACGAGAAAAACGGTATGCCTCAGTCTCTCGCGGTGAATACCAGTTGCTGTATGTCACCCCGGAACGGTTTCGCAAGCCGGAATTCACCAGTGCGATCTCCCAACGCGCGATCCGATTGCTGGCGGTCGATGAGGCGCACTGCATCAGCGAATGGGGTCATGACTTCCGACCTGATTACACGCGATTAACGGAATTCCGCCGACTGATTGGTGAACCAACCACGATTGCCCTGACCGCCACCGCAACGCCCGACGTGCAGCGTGACATCGTCCGGCAACTGGGGCTGGAACCGAATCAGATCAAGACATTTCATTCCGGAATCGATCGGCCCAATCTGGAACTGACTGTCGATGAAGTCTGGGGTGATGACGAGAAGCTGGTGAGGATCATTGCTATTCACAACTCGTATCCCGCGACCTCAGGGAGCGGCATCGTTTATTTCACACTGATCCGCACGCTGGAACGTTTCAGCGAACGATTGAGAGCTCAGCACATTCCGCACGTCTGCTATCACGGCGATCTGGAACGGAACGAACGTCGATGGATTCAGAATGAGTTCATGCGGGGTCGTTGTCCTCTTGTGCTCGCAACCCCCGCGTTCGGGATGGGGATCGATAAGAACGACATCCGCTACGTGATCCACGCCGAAATCCCCGGCTCGATGGAGGCCTGGTACCAGGAGATTGGCCGGGCCGGCCGCGATGGAAAACCTTCCAATTGCGTCTTGCTGTACGAGGAATCAGACCTGCTGACTCAAATGGAATTCCTGCGATGGAGCAACCCTGACGCCGAGTTCTACCAGCGGGTTTACGATCTGCTTGTCCACAACCGCGAACAGGTGGACGCGTTCGGCCTGGAATGGATGCGAGAGAAGCTACACGCCAAACAAAAGCACGACCATCGTCTGGAAACCGTGCTGGGAATGTTAGAACGATACGGCGTGATCGAGGGGACCTGGGAACCGATGCGGCTGACCGTCATGAACGATCTGGCACCAGAACTTTGCGATCAAGACCGACTGAGCGCCAAACTACGGCGGGATCAGCAAAAGCTCTTAGCGCTCGTTCAATTCATTCGCCACGACGGGGACAAAAAAGAATACATTCAGGATTACTTCGGAATCGCCGACGGTGAGTCTTGAATCGATGAAATACAAAAGACTTCCGCCACAGATTCACACGGAACCACACGGAAAAAGAGGAATAAATTCGGCGAAAAATACCCGCAAAACTCGTTTGCCGGTATTTTCCTCTTGTGGCTTTAATCTGCGTCTATCCGTGTGGATCTGTGGCCAGAATTCTTGCGTTCGAGTCGCTGTCGGAGATGGGTCAGATCACTTCCGATCCGAGCAGCATCGGCTACGTTGACGGAGATTTCTCAAATAGGGAGGGTCGCGACAATCACGTTGTCCTCCTCTGACAAATGTCCGCCTCAGATCGTCTTACCTGTTTAAGAACTGCCAGTTCTCGTCAAATAGTCCGGCGTAAACGACCTCATACGCAGACGGGTCATTGGGTGTCGGCATCGGCTTGATCACGGCCCAGTCTCCTAACCGGGGATACAGCAGTGCGTTGGTCCCTTTCAAATCCGCTTCGCGAAACGTGTGGCCGCTGTTGAGGACGACATAGTGCCCCGGATCAGTCGGATTGGGGTAGATCATGACGGGGATGTGTGTCTTCGAGTCGTATTCAATGCCATTCATGACTAACTTTTCGTTCGTCCATTTGATCGGCAGTTTTGGCAGAATTTCTGAGATCAATGGATTGCTCTGCGGGTCGCCGAACAAAATCAGGTTCTGGCCTTTGAGAGTGTTGCTCGCCGCCGCAGACTGAAACGGCAGCGTGCCTCGAAAATATTTGTCCCATACGCGGGCGAACTGGACCACAGCGGCTGAAGCAAAGTCGTCAGTCGCGGCAAAGAATCCTTTGCCGGTTGGCTTGATCACTGCAAACTTGGAAGTGAAAGCGTCATCGATTGGTCCTTGAAGTCCTGCGGACTTCTCGGGCTTCTCCGCGAGCCGCTTGTTAAGTTGCTGCGAATTTTCGAGTAGGACCCATTTTTCACCGACCCATTCAAGCTGGACGAAGTCGGCATTGCCGGGCCTCCAGTCTTTTGTCTCAATACGTTGACCGTCGATCGTTGCCTGCAGCGGAACTTTCTTTTGTGGATCTGACGCAAGTTTGATTCGTCGTACATTCTTCGTGGTCAAATCAAAAATATTTCCCTTGCGAGTCCCGTCCACGACAGCACGCTCATAGGTCGTGCGTAACGCGTCAATCTGGACCCAGTCACATCGACCGTACTTGGGTGTGTAAGTGACGAATCGAACGCGTTCCGCGATCGATCGACCGGCGTCCGCGTACTGACGGTATCCCGTTTCCGCCTTTTCCTGCCACTCTTTCGGCATCTGATGCTCGAGGCCCGGTGCGATGAGATGCGTAAACCGGAGCGGCTCTTTGAAATCGCTCAGCGCGCTTTCGATGTTGGTTACCGCTTTTTTTTGCGGGTCTTTCTCACCGCTATACGCGACAACGGGGACGTTGAACGTGTTTTCTGAGTAGTCGACCGCGTCATAAATATGAAGACTCTTTTCGACGTAATCGGGCAATTGCTTCGGCAGGTTGCCGACGTATCCTCGAGTGGTGGTAAAACCGGCTCCAGGACCAAGCACGCAAAACCGGTCGGGGTGATGCAGACCGATATGCCATGTCCCGGCGCCTCCCATCGAGAACCCGCGCAGGACAAGCCGGTCGGGATTGAACGGTCCCGCTCCTTTTGCAATCGCTTCGAATACATCGGCTTCACCCGCCCAGCGGTAGGCATTGTTTCCTCGACCGTAAACCTCCAACTGAACATAGCCCAGATCCTTCAGTGCATCACCGGAATGCGTGGCAATGAACTTGGCTTCGGTCAATGACGAGTCGCGACCGTGAAGCACCACATCCAGCCGCCAATCTTTTTTCGAGTGATAATCATGAGGCAGCAGCACCGCGTAGGGCTGAATCGAACCATCCACCGACGAACGATACGCTCGCACAACCCATTTCCCAGTAACATTCGCCCAGACGGGCTGGCCTCCCTCCGCCTGTCTGGCTCGAGCCAGCCCCTGATCGAGCGTGGTCAGAGCCCACTTTCCGCTGGCCGCTGCATACCATTCCGAAAAGCGGACAATGTTTTCAGCCCCCTTCAAGTAGACTTCCACTTCCACGAGAACGTCGTCGGGAATCTTCCGTTGTTTCAGTTCGGCGATGGCCCGCCGTAGTTCCTCGGTCTTCTCAGAAATTCGTTTCAGAGTGGCGTCATCCGGCATTTGAGCACTTGGCGGATCATAATTGGGTTGTGCTTGCTGCTCGGCCTTGTTGCCGGTTCCGGATGGAACGGTAGTTTGAGCGAACCCAGTTCGAGTCGCGCCGGAGATCAATAACAAAGTGGTGAAAAAGAGTGATCTCATACCGAGCTTTCCGCTGATAAAAAGGGGCATAGCAACATTTCGACAATTTCGGGGAAACTTCTTTTTTGAGAAAAACGATGTCCCCGCATAGGTTTCGAAGATTGCAGCGCACGCTCTGGTGTGTTGCTGCCAGTCACGGTGCTGCTTGCCAATCTTCGATTTGCAATCCGGGAACGCGACCGAATTCTGATGTGTTATGCGTCACCAGGATCACGCCTTCGGCAATTGCGATCGACGCAATGATCAAGTCATTTGGGCCAATAGGGGTTCCGAATTTTTCAACATCGACGCGAATTCTTCCATAGATTACTGCAGCGGAATCCGTAAACGAAAACGACGGAAACAAATTGAAAAATACGCTCAGTTTGGCATGGTTCCGAGCGGGGTCGGCGCTTCGCTCGGCTCCATAGAAGAGTTCCGCTTTTACGATGGAACATAATGAGATATCTCCAGTACCTGCAAGAAGTCGGCTTGTGATGCTTCCAGCGTTTTTACCACGCAGATGCGCCACGCAAGCGTTCGTGTCGAGCAGGTATTTCATCAGGGCAACTCGTCACGCGTTTCGTAGTCGCCCTGGGGTTGCCTTTTGAACGTCGTGTCTGAAATGCTTCCTGCAGTCGCAAGTACGGCCTTTTTCCACTCTTCAGCGGTCATCGGTTTGGACAATGGCTCCACAACGACGCGGACCTCGCAGTTCGCTTCCGCATGACCTAACGGAATCGATAGATTCAATACGCCGTTGGCATCGGCTCTCGATTTCAGCTCGATGGACGTCATGAAATTCTCCGTTATTGACAAGGGCCGTTTCCCCGAATGATTCGAGGTGATCGTACCGAGAATCGCCTCTCAAAAGGAAGTGCGAATAACTTGGCGAAAGGAAATAGTGACCTGTCGTTGCTACAGCCCTGCGGAACAATGTTGTCGTCGAATCGCCAACCCGGGAACATCGCTTTTTCGAGAAAAGCTGTGAATCCGTCATTTCAATCGGATGATCCGGTTGCCCCGGATGAAATAGAAAATTCTGCGTCTTCAATTCCGGTGATCGGGCTGTTTTGCTTCGGTACAGTTTTCTCGGGCCGCGAAGCAGAGCTTCGAGGAGTTGCGTTACCAAGCTGGGGCTTGGTAACGAGAAAACGAACGAGAAAACACCAAACCTACTTCTTTTCTTCAACCCAGATATTTCGAAATCGAATCGGGTTGCCGTGGTCCTGTAAATAGATCGGGCCAGGTTCTGGTCCTTCAGCAACGGGAGCCGCTGTCGTTGCTTTCGGTAGGGCAACGTTGTCATGAATCACGACGCCGTTGTGTTTGACGGTGATCCGTGCATCGGCGGTTTTCTTTCTGCTCGCGTCGTACTTTGCAGCCGTGAAATCGATGTCATACGTTTGCCATGTCAGGGGTGGGAAGCACATGTTGACGTCTGGCTTCTTGATCGAATAGATGCCACCACATTCATTGTTTTCGCCCGTCAGGCCAAACGAATCGAGGATCTGGACTTCGTAACGACCCTGCGCGTAACAACCACTGTTCGCTCGCCCCTGACCTCGTTCATTGGGCATGTACGACAGCATGAATTCGAGATGCATGGAATAGCTCTGGAACTTCTGCTTGCTGGTGACCCCTTGCACCAGCATGTCTCCATCCAGTTTGCCTCCTTCAAA
>JBAXBD010000240.1:0-8477 GCA_037142165.1 Schlesneria sp.
CAAAGGTCCGCAGCAAGACATGATCAGCCGGTGCGCGATTTGGAAACTTCCGACTCGAAAACGAAACGGCGATAATCCTTCGACGCTCTGAATGCGGGATCACCAATCCAAAAGCATTGAGTCGGTCTCGGATATCCGAAAGACGGTGTCCCGAGACAACAATGGCGCTCGATGCATATTTGAATTTTCTAAGTTCGGCGCTCAACTTTGAGTCAAGCGTTTCCAGGATTGTCGCCATTCTTGCGGCAGACACCGCGACAACTACGGCTGAAAATCGCTCTTCAGTTCCATCCGATAACCTCAGCAGATATCGCGGAGAATCCGCATCCGTTGAACCGTTCTCGAAAGAATCGAGTGCAGTAATTGAAGCAACGCCGCAGTTCAACCGGACCTGACACCCGGATTCGATTTTTGAACGAAGCGCATTAACGAGATCCTCCATCCCGCCCTTCAGCCCTGCGAACAAGCCGTACCTTGCACCGCTCGACGAGTCAGCATCCTCGGTCGACTCGGCCGTTGTTCCTCGCTTCCGGCTTTTCTTTTTTTGACTGAGGGAAGCTCGGATCAGGCTACCATGGTCACGTTCCATTTCGAGGAAGCGAGGCATGGTTGCAGCAAGACTCAATTTCTCAGGATCGGCTGTGTAGATTCCTCCAACAAGCGGCTGAATCAGGCGATCGAGTGCTTCACGTCCGAATCGGCGTAATACAAAGTCGGACAGACTTTCGTCGACGATCATCGCGGGGTTTGAACCCTTTTCCACTTCGGAAGCATGAGTGGAATTCTGTGCGTTGATCTGCCGACGGGGAATGAACCATTCTGCCAGCAAACGAACCTTACCCCAGACCGAAAACAACGGAGAGGTAATCACGGGAAAGACGGCCGTAGGACTGAGCAACTGAAATCCTTCGGGAATAGGCAACGGTCGCCCTTCACGAAGTACGAGTGCTCCACGGTAGCGAGCATCCGTTGCGACAAGTCGGTCTTCAATGCCAAGTCGACGACAGAGGCCGACTGCGGCAGGTTTGTTCGTCAGAAATGAATCGGCTCCGGTATCAACCAGATATTCACCGATCTGTTCCGTTCCGACCAGTCCTCCTAAACGAGCACCGGCTTCGAAAAGCGTGACTTCGATCGCCTCGTTCCGCTCTCTTGCGAGTTCGAACAGGCGATTTGCTGCTGACAGTCCTGCCAGCCCGCCACCAATGACGGCAACCCGTTTCGCTCCCTCACACTTTCGCATGTTGTCCCATCTCATGAACCATTTCGACAAGTGCCTTAACGTGATCAGGAGGAACTTCAGGAAAAACGCCGTGCCCAAGATTAAAGATATGGCCCGGTCGCCCTTCTGCTGCATCCAGGACCGCTTTCGCCCGCTGTCTCAGCGTTGGCAAATCGGCCATTAATGAAACGGGATCGAGATTTCCCTGTACGGCGACGTCGTGGCCGACTGTCTTCCAGCCGTCCGCCAGGTTGACTCGCCAGTCCAGACCGATCACGCTGCCTCCCGCTTCGCGAAGGTACGGCAATAACGCGGGATTCCCCGTGAGAAAATTAATCACGGGAGTTCCAGGTCGAATTCCATCAATGACACTCTTCGTATAGGGCATAACGTAACGTTTGTAGTCGTCAGGTGATAAGCAACCGGCCCAACTGTCAAACAATTGTACCGCCTGACAACCGGCATTGATCTGGCCGTTGATGTACCGAACCAGGCTGCGAGACAACCGCTCCATCAATGTTCGCCATGCACCCTCGTCCGTATACATCATCGTTTTGGTTTTGACATAGTTCTTCGATCCACCACCTTCGATCGCATACGATGCCAATGTGAAAGGGGCTCCGGCGAAACCAAGCAGCGGAATATCGGCAGGAAGATCGCGACGAATTCTTCGAACCGCCTCAAACACGAAGTGCAGCGATGCAACTTCTTCCAATTCTCGAATACGATCAACGTCTGCGGGCGATTGGATCGGGTTGTGAATGACCGGCCCTTCGCCCTTGGCGTATTCCAGGTCAATTCCCATCGGTTCCAACATGGGAAGTAGGTCGGCAAAAAGAATCGCGGCGTCAACTCCCAGCACTCGCTGAGCGGTCAACGTCACCTCTGCGGCCAATTCAGGCGATTTGCAAAGTTCAATGAACGTGACTTTGGTTCGAACAGACATGTATTCGGGCAGATAACGTCCTGCCTGGCGCATGATCCAGATCGGAGTCGTGTCGGTCGTTTCACGTCGGGCAGCTTTGAGAAATCGGCAGTTTTGTAAGGCGGGTGTCAGCATATCGGCTCCGGTCATAAGGGACCGGATTGTAGCGCGACGGATCGCTCAAGGGAAACGCAAACAAACTTTTTCCTGGACCAGAATTCTTAACGAGCGATAAAAGGTGCGATTAAACCCAGTGCACCAAGAAGGCTCATGAGTGCGGCCAGTACATACGCCGGTGAGAAGGAAAGCGATGGGTTGTATACATGCAGGCGTCTTGTGCG
Organism: Schlesneria sp.; assembly: GCA_037142165.1. Lineage (GTDB taxonomy): Bacteria > Planctomycetota > Planctomycetia > Planctomycetales > Planctomycetaceae > Schlesneria. The sequence continues at coordinate 2,489 of JBAXBD010000240.1, forward strand.
TTCGCGATGTTGCCAACAAGCCATTGCCAAAGTCACGACGCCGATGACGATCATCAGCAATCCCGTGGGGCGTGCTCCCAGAAATCGAGGAGGGTGCCGTATCGGGTCTTGCTCATGCAGGTATTCGAAAAACTTGTTTAATGTCAGCCCAAACGTCACCAGCGACGTTCCCGTACGAACCCAGGCCAGCAGTGTACGTTCATAGGCCAGTAGTGTTCGTTCGATCGCCATTTGCCCCTGATCCGGTGGCGGCAATTGTCTGTCAGCGTCGTTAGTTGGCATGAGTTTTATCCGCGTGAGAAAAATTGATCACGAATTGATTCCATCTCCGCATCTCAACTCATCGCGGGTGAACGAGCTTAATGGCGTTGATAGACGCGAACATAGTCCACCAGGAACTGTCGTGGAAAAGGCGTACTGGCATCCGGGTTTCCGAGAAAATTGCCCCCGATCGCGAGATTGAGGATCATGTGAAAACGCTGATCGAATGGAGCTGGATATTTCCCCCCATCGGAATTCCATTCCTTCTGGGTCTGGTAAAGTTCACCATCGACGTACCAACGGATAACACCCTCTTCCCATTCAACTACGTAGTTGTGAAAGTCGTCTGTGAAGTTTCCGCTCTCCAGTTTTTTCTTTCCGGTCGTGTATTTGTTACCGGGCCACTTTTTGCCGAAATGCAAGGTTCCGAGAACCACGTTGGGTTCCTGCCCCTTAAATTCCATGATGTCGATTTCGCCGCTCGAAGCCCAGGTACCGTAAACTTCGTCTGTGGGCAACATCCAGATCGCAGGCCAGACTCCCTGTCCTGCGGGGAGTTTGGCACGGACTTCGAACTTGCCGTATTTCCAGTCACCGCGATGTTTGCTTCGAACTCTTGCTGACGAATAATCTCGAACAGTTCCGGCAATGTCGCAGCGTTCCTTTCGTGCCTCTAACACTAAGTGACCCTCTTCGACGCGAAGATTTTCCTTCCGATCGGTGTACATTTGAAGTTCTTGATTCCCTCCTCCAAATGAGTTCACTTCCGCTTCCCATTTGCTGTAGTCAAGCGATTTGCCATCAAACTCGTCGCTCCAGACAAGTTTCCATTCCTCATTCTGTGCTGATACTGACGACGCGAGAATAAGTAATGACAACAGAAATGCTGATCGAAACATCAATTGGCTTCTCGAAAATAGGGAAATGTCGTGAAGTGACTGCAAGTTTCAGTCGAAAGGCTGCATGATTCGTGCAAGATCCTGGTCCGAAGCAATGCGCTGCGACCAATGTCGTCTGATAAAGTAATTGGATTCCAGTTGCCCGACCAGTCTCAAGCCGAGCGATTGTGTTGTGAATCGACCTGATCCAAGTGTTCAACAAAGACTTGATTATGCTCTGTCGATGCAAGTTGCTGAGGAGTGCGGGTGAGCTTGGTTTCCGAAGAAACTTGGTCGAAGTGTAGGTATATTCAAAAGGTGACAGCATCGTTGTCAAAGTGGCGGTGCTGATCCTGTGGAGTTGAGCATGATCCGTTTCAGCGATTCCATGAAGTATTGCCGAATCAAAAACAATCCGTTTCTTTCACCGTTTTTCTCTGCGGCGATCAATTTTGTTTACGCTCCGACATGCCTGTTTTGTGAACAGGAAGTCAATCCAGTTGGGTCCAGATTCTGTGAATCCTGTCTATCGAAACTGAAGCCGGTTCATTCGCTTGAATGCGGTCGCTGCGGTGCACCCGTGGGACCCTATACGGATCTGACTCGCGGATGTGGCCAGTGCCATCGAGAATCTTACGCTTTCGATGGAGTGATTCGCCTGGGCGTCTACGATGGTCAGATGCGTTTGGCCTCGCTTCGAGCGAAAGCCTCAGGTGGGGAGAGTCTTGCTCGCGGGCTGGCCGATGTTCTCGTTGAACAGAAACGAGCGAAATTTGATGAACGAGCCTTTGATCTTGTCGTTCCTGTCCCGGAACATTGGACGAGACGCTTTCTGCATCCACATTACGCAGCCGAAACAATCTCGCGGCAGATTGCTCGTAGACTTCATGTTCCATGGAACCGTGAAATTCTCTTAAAGTCACGGCGGACCCCCAAGCAGGCGACCAGTCCCACTCCTCTTCGTCGTCAGCAGCAACAAGGTAGCTTTGCGGTCTCTCGTACAAGGCAAATTTCAGGAAAGACCATACTTCTTGTCGACGATATTTTAACAACGGGCTCAACCGCTGATGCGGCAGCGAGGACTCTTAAAAATGCCGGAGCCTCATACGTGATCGTCGCAGTCATTGCCGTCAGCCCGTTGCGGAAATAGCGAATTACTTGATCACCGCGGATTGTCACCACGAATAATTGGCTGAAGTTCTTCCACAAAGTCGTTTACGTCCTGGAATTCACGATAGACAGATGCAAAGCGGACGAATGCGACATGGTCCAGATGCCGCAACGATTCCATAACTTTTTCACCAATCTCGCGTGACGGGACTTCTCGATCAAATTGTTCGTAAAGATTCGCTTCGATTTCCGAAATGATATTTTCTATCTTCTCATCGCTGATCGGTCGTTTGTAGCAGGCTTTTTCCAACCCGGACTTGATCTTTTCTCTTTGAAAGGGAACGCGCGTTCCGTCTTTCTTCACGACTTTAATCGGCGAGTCTTCAATCTTCTCGTAAGTCGTGAATCGGCGATCACAACTGAGGCACTTCCGACGTCGCCGAATCACGAATTGTTGACTCGCGCGCGAATCGATGACGCTCGTGTCTTCGTGGCGACAAAACGGACACATCATGATCGCAAACTCCTGTCATTCCAGCCATCGAGGGGAAATTGTGGTCACTTCTCGATCTATAAGTAATCGCACAAAGTAATTTCACAAAGCGAAGTTGCTTTTCCCTTCGATCTCATCCCTGAAAATACATTACATCCGAAAGTGACAAATCGCTATATGTTAAGGCGTGAATTCTAACGAATTATTCCATTGGCAAACTGCCCAATATGAATAATTTGCGAAAATCGAAGCGAATTACAACTTGCGAAACTTCTGGCAGAAACGGCGACATTTCGGATGTCGATTCACAACATGACAAGCCAGTCGGGCTGAAACAGATTTCACTGAACCAACGTGCCCGGTGTATCCGATACATCGAAGGCGTTCAAAGCGGAACTGTATGGCATCATTTGGTTTCCGGCCGTAAAGGATTGCCCAGCCGGAAAAGTCATCGTTATCGGAAAACTGGTTTTTGAATTCCAGCACTGGCGTTCAACAAACACGGGTTGCCGAGCATGCTTGAATTTGGATTGACTCGCCCCATGCCCTCACACTTTGTGATGGCTCGCATTAGTTTTTGAGGAACAGGATGCCTCACATGAATCTTCGATTAACGTTGCCGATTATTTTTGTGTTCGCTTTTCCCCACCTGATCATGCCGGTTCAGGCGCAAGTTGTTCCGGGAACCGGGCAACAAATCATCGAAGTCTTCGATGACTTTGAAGACCCTACCTGGGCGTTCAATCTGAATTTGCCAAAGTCGAGTGCGAACCTCGACAAAGTTGAGCGACATCCGTCGGGCTTCTCTAACAATCGTCTGTATCTGGAAAGCCTGTATCGAGGCACTCCTGACTTTGTGCGTCGTGTTGAGACCCCGCCCGATGGTCTGCCTGGCAGCACCGGCGCCCTGGCGATGCAGACGATGCATTCCGGTATTCCGGGGACGACATCTCCCACGTTCCAGCAGGATGACCTGATTGCTGGCGTACAACAGAAGCTCGGATACATGATGCCTGTATCATGGACCCCCAGCTACGTTGTTCGCGTCTATATCCCGCCATTCGACAAGTGGGAACAGCGACATGGTAGCCATTTTGGTTTTCGCGCTGATTGTAACACTACCATTGATAAGCCCACGAAAATGGGGCGTTTCTTCAAGTCCATGGGCTCCTCAAAGAAGCTCGAACAATACTGGCCGGGCTTTTTCGTCCAACTCCATCTGAAACAAAAGTCGGGTGAGAAAGAAGACTACGCAACGATCCTCATCCGATCCGATCAAAACGGTAACGACGTTCCCGGACCCAAAATTACTCGTCCGGGATGGTGGACGTTGGGTTTATCCTTCACTCCCGATGGAAAAGTCCATTACTACGCCCATGAAGGTGTCGCAAACCTGACCGCCAAAGATCACCTCTATTCGAATTTTCCGTATGGTTATCGTTGCGAACAAACGAGCACATTCTTCTTTAACATCGTGAACCAGGATGATGGTCGTACCTGGTCAACTCGCTGGATCGTTGATGATCCAAAGGTTTATGTAGCGTCGGGAACTTATCGCCCGCCAGTTCAACAACAGATGGCCCAAAAGCCACAACCACCGGTTCAACCAGTGCCTCCCGTTCAAGCAGCAGCACCCGCTCAACAACCAACGCCTGTTGCGAAGTCAGCCTCGCCGATTATACAGAACCCGGCGGCGATCCCGTTGCTGCCTCCGCCTGTCGTACCAAAAGCTCCTTCCACTCTGCCGTCAACCACGGCAGCAACGCCAGCCAAGCCTGTCACTCCGGCGCAGCCAGTACCGATGCTCGCGGCCAAACCGATGGATGTTCCTGCGGTCGCGCCGAAAGTAGAACCGAAACCCGAGCCTAAGGTTGAATCGAAGGAAGAAACTCAGTCGGAACCGAAACCGGTGACCGAGCCGGAGCCAAAATTTGAGCTTCCAATACCGACCCCGCTTCCGTTGCCGGTTCCAGAATCGAAACCAGAAGTCATTCCGGAATCGAAACCGGAAGTCCCTGCAATTGTTCCGCCTGCCGCGCCCGTGATCGAAGAACAACCGATCGTCGAACCACCTCCGTCGCTGGAAGCGGTTCCAACACCCGAAAAACCTTCCGAACCGGCTCCACCACCAGTCCCGACATTGCCCGAGTGACATCATCTCTTTCAACGAGTAAGAAACATGTTGAAACTCTGGTTGGTAAGACACGGTGAAGCTGTCGATCCTGATTTAGCGCGTTCGGATTTTCACCGAACGCTGACAGAGACCGGTCGACACCAGTTGACCGGTTTGACGCGATGGCTGATCGAACGGGTCGAATCGCCAGATCTGATCCTGCATAGTCCACTTGTTCGTGCACAACAAACTGCCGAAACAATTGCTGCAGAAATCGGAACCGACATCGTAACCGTTCGCTTGGAAGAAGCTCTTTCTCCGGGGATCGATATCGACGAACTGCTTCGTCGGATATCAAGCGCAGCGGCCGAACGAATTGTTTGCGTCGGACATCAGCCAGACATGAGTCGCTGTCTGGCTGACATGATCGGTGGTGGCATGATTCATTACTCGCCCGGAACGATTGCCGGGGTGGAATTCAGCGGTCCCATCGTCAGGCACGGTGGACGTCTTCGCTGGTTGGCTGATCCTCATTGGTTCGGCTAAGGATCGCCGATCATCACTTCAGATGATCGATTATCGCCTGATCAAGATTCGGAATCCGTTTTCGCAAGAGCTGGCTTAAAGGAGTTTCCCGGTCACCCGATTGGATCTCTTCGAAATAGATATCCAGGGCCTGGCGAGCTTCTTTTGGGCCATGAAGCAGAAAATGGACAATTCCCCACGAATCGCGATAGTCCTTACCATTCATGTCGAGCAGTTTTCGCTTCGCCTCTAGCTTTTCAATATTTGGCCGCCATCCCTGGTACCGAATGGCATCACGCAATTCTTTCCGATGCGAGTGTCCCTTCTCTCGTCGTGACCCGGGCATTTCAAAGTATTCCGCCAACCCCTCGTCGATCCAGATCGGGACGTAAGGGAGCGCCGTATGTAAAAGCGCATGAGTCGTCTCGTGCCGAACGTCCGTTTCCAGATCGCGCTGGTGATACGCATAAATCCGACCGGTACCGGGATCGGTACCAGGGACATACAGCGCCTGTCGATTGATCCCTTCGGGAATTCGAACCCGCAAGTACTGGTCGTAGCTGCGTTTGCTTTGAAAGAGATAAATCTGAATTGACTGCGGCTGACATT
>JBAXBD010000241.1:0-8474 GCA_037142165.1 Schlesneria sp.
CCTGCACCCGGTTTAAATCGAAAGTCAAACTAGTCGAGCCGATGTCCTTCGGCGTAGACCGGCTTAATCAGATCTGCGACCTTTGGCGTCTTCAACGCGGCCAGATTCGTGACCTTGAGGTTCTTCGCGTCCCATTCAACCTTTTCACCCCATTCGCCCATTTCGCCGTTGGGGCCGCCATTCGCGGCGGCCCAGACTGCCAGGTTGCCCAGGAGGATGGTTTCGGTCAATGGACCTGCTCGGTCGATGAAGTTCGACTTGCAGATCTTTGGATCGCCAGCTCGCTTGGCTCGGAACAACTCGTACATATTGTTCAGGTCGTTGTTCCCCTTGTTCTCGGCCTTCTCATAATCAACGGTAACCTTATCGACACCCTTCAGTTCGTAAACACCGCAGTAGTCGTCCGAACTGTAGAAGGCACCCTTTTCACCGACGATCAGCACGCCGCTGTTCGAGATGTTCGTGATCCCGTGTTTTTCGAATACTTCTTTCGGGGGCTTATTTCCCAAACGGTCATACCACCAGAATGGGATGGCTGGTCGTTCCGAAGTCTCGGGGAACTCGAACTTGATGATCGAACTGGCTGGGAAGCTGTCGAAGTCATGTCCGGTCGACTTGGCGACAACGGAGATCGGATCTCGCAGGCCGCACGAAGCGAAGGGAACAGTCAACTGGTGACAGGCCATATCGCCCAATGCGCCTGTGCCAAAGTCCCACCAGCCGCGATGCTGGAAGGTGTGATAAAGGCCTGGCCAGAATTCACGAGTCGGTGCAACGCCGATCCAGCTTTTCCAATCCAGCCGTTCCATCGCCTTGGCGATTTCTTCCTTCTTCTTTTCAATCAGCTTTGGTGCGTTTTCGGCATCGTCCTTGGTTGCCTGTGAGGCAAACTTTTCCAGTGTCATCCGTCGACCAGGGCCTTGTGCCCAGACAGGACGATTGGACCAGGCAAAGACTTCTTTCAACGTCCCCAGTACGCCCGACTTGATCTGAGCGATCGCTTCACGCGACGAATCGAGAGCTGTCCCCTGGTTACCCATTTGAGTACAGACGCCCGTCTCTTTGGCGACATGAGCCAGCAAACGAGCTTCGTAGATCGTCCGAGTCAGTGGTTTCTGCGTGTAGCAACTGATGCCCAGTCGCATGGCGGCAAGTGTAATCGGACCGTGCATGTGGTCTGGGGTACTGACATTACAAATGTCAATTTTCTTGCCGTACTTGGCCAGCAATTCGCGGTAGTCGGTGAACTTTTCGGCGTTCTCGAAACCCTTGGATTTTCCTTTGCTGTCCAGCGTGTTGCGGTCAACATCACAGATGGCGATGACATTGCCGAACGTGGAAGCGTTGCTTGAATCGCTGGCACCTTTGCCGCCAACACCGAAGCAGGCGACGTTGAGCTGTTCGTTGGCCGATCGTTCCTGGCCACGAAGGTCGACGGCACCGCCGACGAAAATCGCGGCTCCGATCGCCGATGTGTTTTTCATGAACTCGCGACGCGACGTCTTCTGACTCATTGGTCACTCCTGGTGGTAAAACTGTGATGAGATAAATTTTGTGTCCGGCAGCCCGTCTGCCAGGGGAACCCGCATCGTAATCAGTTGATGCGTAACTTTACAGTTCGCCGAAGCCTGGTGATCCGGTTCATGGCCAATTTGATTTTGGGTCAGGTATAAGTTCGGGCAGCCTGGATCAACAGATGACCGTCAACAGGGGTTTTGTCGTTCAGGACCAGTCCGCATACGGAATGCAGGTTCTGATGGTATGTGTACAGTGGTTTGCGTTGCGAAAGGTGTGAATCATCGCCAATACGCTTGAAAAACACCCTTGTTGTGGCTGGTTAAAAATGCGTCAATTTTCGGTTGTGGTGGCGACGGCAGTTTTTATTGTTGTTGGGACGACGAGCCCCTTCGGTTCTGACGGATCGACCGGCCAGATCAAGGTCATCTTAAGGGGTGAATTGGATTCCGAACTTGCTCCGCACGGTCAAGGAAACGTGTATGCACCTGACGTGATCTGGCATGGAAAAGTTTTCAGGATGTGGTACGGCGGTCAGGGCAAGGATGGGCACGACAGAATTTCCTTCGCCGAGTCCGCCGACGGTCGAAGCTGGTTACGCAAGGGAGTTGTTCTGAAGGACGATCTCGCCAATCACGTTAATGACCCGTGTGTCGTCTGGGTGAATGGGAGGTACATGATGTACTACACACGGACTGAAAAGGATGTCGTCGACCGGATTGATCTGGCGGTTTCCAGTGATGGGCAAAAATGGGAGCCCAAAGGGGCTGTCATCACCGCCGGTTCGGAAGGGACCTGGGACTCGCTATCGGTAGGTCGGCCAAGCGTCATCTTTCACGACGGCAAATACAAGATGTGGTACGACGGACGCAAAGACTTTCCGCCTGGCACTCCGGTTAAAGGGGTGCCGATATCATCAACCTCCAGTCGAAGCGTCGGATATGCCACATCGGAAGATGGCTTTCGATGGATCCGTCATCCAAATAATCCGGTGTTTGGCCACGACGCTGGGGCCGTCGATGTCAAACGTCTGGGGGACCAGTTCATCATGCTCTATGAATCTCGCGATGGGACTCGATGCGCCGTCAGCAAAGATTGTTTGACATGGAATGACCGAGGTGTTTTCGTCGCGAAATCGGGATCATCAATTGACCAGTTCGGTCATGTGACCCCGTTTCTCTTTGTTGATCCAGACAACAAACAGCACCGGTTGTTCGTCGGGGCAGCCGAGGCGACGACTTGGGATCACAATTCCATCGCCGTCCTGAAAATCGATGAAGATCAACTCAGGCTGATCATTGGCAAGTCGGGCGCGCCGTGAAGTAAGTTTCGTCGAGAAAACAACGGCTATATAAAATGACTTGTGCCACCGCATGACCGTCTTCCGTCATGCAGTCGCATCGCAGTCGGTACCGGAAGAAATCGAAACGCGATGTCGTCCGGTCTGAGTGAGCCGATGTTCCCGTAACGCGATCAGTTCGTTTGCTGCTGTTTGCGGCGAAGCATGCTGAAGAGGAAGCGGAAGGGACGTGGTTCGGCTGCAGCTTCAACCGGAGCCGTTTCAATGGCCTCCCAAGCCGCGTCGTTGGCCGCCATCGATCGTCGATAGACTGAGTCATGACTTGAACTTGTGCCGACTTCTGCATCGTCCCGCCGCAGCGACTTCAGGATCAAGTCGTTTTCGTTGACGGAAGCTTTGTTCGAAACCGTCGACTGGTCGATTTCATCCGCCTCCATCGAATCGCGTGAACCGACTTGTTCGGAGACGATGGCGGTCAAGTCGTTGACCATTTCGATAACATTTTGCAGCGGATCATGCGCCGATTCTTCGTGTCGTGTTTCTGAAACCGGAGCAAGGTCGGTGTCGAGATCGTTGAATTCGTCATGTTCAATGTCGTCCATCGAGTGATGTTCAACCGCTGCAAGCGTTTGATTTTCCGCGACGGGCGAGAACTCGTGGCGAACCTCATCCATACTTTTCGTGTCCGTATGCGGCACGGCAACGGGGATCAAGCCCGCATCAATTGTCGCATAACGGTCAAAAATGACCTCTTCATGGAAACCGTGACTTGGCTGGCGTGATGCGGGCTGTGGCGTTGAGACTTGTGTTTCGACGTGGATGTCCGCTGGAGAATTCGTGGTGTTCTCACGTTGAGTAACGAGATTGATTTCTAATTGGTGGCCACTCTCTGTTTCAAAAGCAGTCTCGGTGGTTTCAAATGAGGGTGACGACGTTGTCGGTTCGTATTCCAAATCCAGGTTCGGCCGACTGAAAAGGTTCACCACGTGCCGCCAGTCATCACTGTCAACTTCAACCGTGTTGTGATCGGTTGGGATCACTGCTTCTACTGCCGCGGGAAATGATGGGTATGTAACAGAATTCTCTGGTTCGAGGTCGATCAAATCAAAGTTGGCGGAATCATGATCAAGTTCACTCTCGGCGATTGATGACTCGTAGGAATACATGGTCTGATTGGGATCTGGCAGCACAATACCGCCATGTCCACGAACGATCGCTGTCGATTCGTCGACAGCGGATTCGTGGGAGAGATCCAATGTTTCGCCGTGTTCCGAAACTGCTCGTGAGGTTGAAGGCTCGTTCCAATGTAAAGGCAATTGACGCAAGTCATTGAGAGCTTCCAAGACGAGCTCTTCGCTTACGGGCCGTTGTTCGGCAACGAATCCAAGTAAGAGGGTATGGTCAGCCAATTGATTGATACATCGCGGAATTCCATCACTGGCTCGAGCGATCATGGCCAGCGCGGAGTCGGTGAAGGTTTCACTTGTGCGACCGCCAGCCCAGGTCAATCGATAGTCGATGTAATCGAGCGATCCCGCGTGATCAAATGTCGGAAGGTTGACATGAGCACGGATACGTTGATTAATCGCTTCCAGGCTTGGCTGTGTCAGCTTCTCTTCCAGAGACAATTGACCAACCAGGACCAGTCGGACCAGCGGTTTTCCGAATTCGGCAAAATCGGCAAGAATTCGAAGTTCTTCAATCAAACTTTCGGTTAATTGATGTGCTTCATCACAAATCAGTACCAATGCTTCACGTCGGGGTTGGAGATCGCGAATCGCGGGAAAGAGGGCCAGACGCAGTTCTTGTTCGCTGGGGTGCTGATAAGGCTGGTTCAGTTCGCAAAGTAAGGTTTGCAGTAATGCTCGACGAGTCAGAAAACTCGCATGACGAAGGAAAATGGTTTCAAATCGACCGCTCAGTTCGTTTCGCAATCGTTCGCACAGCAGGGTTTTGCCAGTTCCCGCAGGTGCCGTCAGGACAGCAATTCCTTGTCCCTGTTCCACGCAAACAACGATTTCGTCGAGCGCAGCCTGGATTGGTCCTGCGGACAAAAAGCAAGTGGCGTCAGGAGTTGCACCAAATGGGCGACGTTTCAATTCAAAGCTGGCTTCGTACATTGGCAACTTCCGTGTTTCGGCGGCTATCGACCGTATCGCGAGACTTCAAAATCCCGACGACGAGTGAAATCCTTTTGCCTGTGATCGAACATTTCGCCTGTCCGTCTTGAATACAACCGCTACGGACGGCAAGGAGTTTCTAAATGGAATAGTCTGCGTGATCTGTCGCAACGGTAGTTTGGGCAGAATTTAACGACGAATGTGATTTCGTGTGTGGTTCTTTTGCGAGTGGATGGAAAAAACGCTAGAGTGTCGTCTGGCGCGCGACCGTGGGTCGCCGATCCTTTCCAGTCTGGCAACGGCATCGCAGAATGCCTACACGAGTGATCTTGGTGTAATTTCCAGATTGGTGACCTCAGGAAACGGTTATGTCAGAAGGACGAGTTCAGTTCCGCAATTTCGAAGACGTTCGCACGCTGTTCGGCTCACGTGACAAGAACCTCCGTCGATTGCGGGACGTGTTGCACCTGGATGTGGTGCTGCGAGGCGAAGAACTTCATCTTCGTGGTGAGCAAACGCAGGTCGATCTGGGTACCGAGATCGTCTCTGAACTTCGCTCCATCATTGAGCATAAGGGCCTATTGGACGAAGCCGATCTTGAGAGAGCCTTGCAACGAGGCCATTTTCCCCTTGATGCTTCTCCGGATCTCATCATCGATGTTTTCCACAAAGCACGGAAAATCCGACCGATGGGAATCGGGCAACGCGATTATATCAAGGCCATTCAAGATCACGATCTCGTCATTTGCGAAGGTCCGGCGGGATCAGGCAAGTCTTATCTCGCGGTCGCGATGGCAATCAATGCCCTCAGGCAAGAGCTGGTTAAAAAGATTGTCCTGGTGCGACCGGCGGTAGAAGCGGGCGAGAAGCTGGGCTTTCTACCGGGCGACATGCTGGCTAAGGTGAACCCGTACCTGCGACCGTTGCTCGACGCGCTAGGTGATCTCATTGATTTTGATCAAGTGCAGCGCTATATCGACAAGGAAGTGATCGAGATCATTCCGCTCGCGTACATGCGAGGCCGGACGTTGAACAATACCTTCATGATCCTCGATGAGGCCCAGAACACAACCGTCACTCAAATGAAGATGTTTCTGACTCGAATGGGCCATCATTCGAAGATTGTCGTGACGGGAGATGGAACTCAAACAGATCTTCCAGATCGAGTCGAAAGTGGATTGAACGACGCCGTGCGCCGTCTCAGAAACATCCCTGGAATTGCGACAGTTTTCCTTTCTGGAGAAGACATCGTCCGGCATCCACTCGTTCGCAAGATTGTTGAGGCCTACGATGACCGTCGTCATCGCCGGTTTGACGACGGCCCCGATCGTCCCGTCAGCAACAATGGCACCTCATCGGCTGAAAACAATGGCCACAAGACGAATGGAAATCATTCGAATGACCCCGGTATGACTCCGTCATACAAAACATCGATCGAAGACCAGACCGAGATGACCGATGTACCTCCACGACCAATATCAGACACCGACTGACGTGCCAGTCCTCGTCGGTTCTCAGAAATCGAAGGTATGAGTTTTTTATTCCCGCGCAAGAATCGCCCGACCAGACTCTCCGTCCATAAAGTAGGGACGCCGTGGTCGAAACGACTTGGTGAGCAACTGAACCAGACAGACGTCTTGTTACGCTTGGCGATCTGTTTTGTCGTTTTGACGGGGTTGGTGTTTTCGTTGTTGAGCTGGCAAGCCCCGTTTCCGCATCGTCTTGGCGACGATGTCCCGAACGGGATGCTTGCTCGAATCGACTTCACTCGTGTCAATCAAGACAAAACCGAACTCGCTCGGATTGAGCGAATTAATCGCGAACCCCCTGTCTTTCGAACCGTTGCCGACAGGACGCAACGGATTGACAACATGGCGATTGATCTGCGCAGGAATCTGTCGGAATTGCTTGAGGTCGCGCGTTTTGAAGACCTTCAGGTTGAAACCCGGGCAGCATTCGGATGGATCGTCTCTGGCCCAACGTCATTTGATCCTCAGACATCCAAGTTCGAAGAAGACTGGAAATCGCTTCGTGCCGCGATCCGCCCCGCAGACGCTGCCGGTCAGCCCATTGATGATTTGTGCGGCCAGTTTTCGAAGTTTATCGCTCCCCTGACAAAGGTCGGAATTCTCGATCAGGCTGAACTTTCCCGGCCACGTCAGAAGATTCGTCTGGATGATGAAATCGTCATCGTTTCCAACTCCAGCGATAAGCAACTCAAAATATCTGCCGCCGATGCGGTCCTCGACGAACTTCTCAAGGCGACGGGAAGCTTAGGGAGTCAATGGAAGTCGTTTCCCCTGCTGGCGCCGCTACAACCAATTCTTGAAAGATGGATCAAGAATCGAGTCAGCCCGTCACTTGAATACGATCCTGTCGCGACCAACCAACGAATCAATCTCGCTCAAAATTCAACCCCTCCCGTCAAAGATACATACAAGCGAGGAACGCTGCTGGTTCCTCCGGGAAGTAAGATCACTGAAGAATATCGCGACGTGTTGCACGCGCAATACGAAGAACTCGAAAGACAAGTTCGACTTCCCGAACGAATTATTCGATTGGTCACCGTCTTTTTGCTGCTGATCGTTCTCGGTGGACTGATTGGCTATTACCTGGTTCGAAACGAACGTCGATTGGCAACCAACGCTGGACGGCTGACGGTCTATCTCGTGGTTGTCACACTTTCGATTACTCTCAGTCGCCTGCTGTCGTTTGACCCTTGGCGAGCCGAAGTCGTCCCGATGCTGTGCACCGTGATGATCCTCGCGATCGCCTACAATCAGGTACTCGCGGCGCTGACGGGATTTTCGATGACCCTGGTTGTTACGCTCGCAATCGGTGCTGACGTTGGTCATTTTGTCGTCTTGATGAGTGCCATTGCGGCCTCAGTCGTCCCGTTAAACAACGTTTCCAACCGAATGAAGATGGTGAAGGTGGGTTTCGGGGCTGCCCTGACGTTCCTGTTTGTGTCGCTGGGAACGGGGATTATTGAAACTCAACAATTCAGCCAACTTTGGGCTGATCCTGACCATCGCTTTCTGCTGAATGGGATCCGTGGAGCAGGATGGTGTTTTCTGTCTGGCTTTCTTGTTTCCGGAAGTCTCCCTTTTATCGAAAACCTCTTCGGCGTTGTCACCGATATCAGTCTGCTTGAACTGAGCGATGTCTCACATCCGCTGCTTCAGGAACTGATCCAGAAAGCCCCAGGAACGTACAGTCATTCCAACGGTGTCGCCACCATCGCCGAGACGGCGGCCGACGCAATTGGCGCCAACGGATTGCTCTGTCGGGTTGGAGCTTACTATCACGACATCGGCAAATTGATGAAGCCGCATTACTTCATTGAAAACATGACCGCAGGTCAGACCAGCCGCCACGAATCTCTCAATCCGGCGATGAGTGCCCTTGTGATCATCGGCCACGTGAAGGACGGCGTCGAACTGGCTCATCAGCACAATCTTCCTGACCAGCTCATCGACTTCATTGAACAGCATCACGGCACGACTTTAGTCGAGTATTTTTTCCACGCGGCCACGCGG
>JBAXBD010000242.1:0-8457 GCA_037142165.1 Schlesneria sp.
CTTAAGTACGGACCGGATGGTTCGGTCTATCTGATCGACTGGTACGACAAGAACGCCTGTCATCGCACGAATCCCGAGATCTGGGACCGGACGAATGGCCGGGTCTATAACATCGCTTATGGGAATGTTGATAAGGCTGCAAAGGAAGCTCAGCAAAAGGCGCTGAAGACTCTCAGCAGCGGTCATCTGCAAGGATTGCTTGATCTGCTGGAACATCCCAACGAGTGGTATGTCCGAATGGCTCGCCACCTGCTGCAGGAACAATTGGCAGAAGCTCAATCCCGTTCGAGGAAATTCCTCGGCGACACTCCTGATCAGGTCCCTTCGATCCTGCAATCCAAATTCAAAACGGCTGAGGGTATCGCACAACAGTTGCGTATTTTGTGGACAATCCATTCGCTTTACGGGATCAGCTCCGATTGGACGCAATTAATGCTTCTCGCCTCAGGACCTGACACCGAATACCTTCGAGCCTGGGCAATTCAACTTGAATTGGAAGATCGAACGGCGTCTCCTTCATTTTTGTTAATGATGACCGATTTGGCAAAGAGTGATCCGTCACCGGTTGTGCGACTTTATCTGGCGTCGGCGTTACAACGCCTCCCAATAGATCAACGCTGGTCTTTGGCAGAAGCGTTGTTGTCTCATGGCGAAGATTCAAATGACCACAACCTGCCGCTGCTGATCTGGTACGGCGTCGAGCCACTTGTCGTGGCTGACCCAGCGCGAGCCATCTCGATGGCCAAATCAGCCAAAATTGAAAAAGTCGCTCGGTTCATCGTTCGCCGAGCCGCATCAACAACTGAACCGTTGGACGCGGCCGTGGCATGGCTGTCGGAATCTTCCGATCCGGCGATGACGACGATGCAGCTTGATGAAATCAACAAGGCATTCGAAGGACGAGTCAACATTCCGCAGCCTGCGGCCTGGACTCCTGCCTATGAAAAACTCCTCAAAAGCGACGACGCTAAGATCCGGACAAAAGCGGATCAGATCGCGGTGGCGTTTGGAGACAAACGAATCCTCCCTCGCATGCGTTCAATCCTGGCTGATACCAAGTCACCGTTGGATCAGCGACAGCGGGCGCTTGAACTGATCGTCAAAGGTCGAGATACCGAAGGCGCCGGAGCGATCCTCGCCGCATTGGACGATACGGCACTGCGAGGCTCGGCAATCCGCGCCTTGGCGGCCTACGACAATACTCAGATTCCGCCAGCGGTCCTGTCCCGGTATGGAAAACTGACAGACACTGAAAAGCGCGACGCTATTAATACACTCGTTGGACGTCCGACGTACGCGGCAAAACTGTTCGACGCGATTGAAAAGGGTGATGTCCCACGAACCGACGTCCACGCTTATCACGTGCAGCAATTGCTCGGGTTCAAAGACGAATTACTCGGGAAACGGATCAAATCGGTCTGGGGTGAGATTCGACCGACCGCCAGCGATAAGCTGGCACTCATCGCCAAATACAAAACCGCTTTCACGCCCGCTCAGTTGAAGACGGCAGATCTCAGTAACGGTCGCCGCCTGTTCGCCAAGACATGTTCGGCATGCCATCTGTTGTTTGGCGAAGGGGGCAAAATCGGTCCCGATATTACAGGTTCAAACCGAGCGAACATCGATTACCTGCTCGAAAACATTCTCGATCCGTCAGCGATCGTCGGTAAGGACTATCGCATGACGATTATCGCCACTCATGACGGTCGAGTCATCTCGGGTCTGATCCAGAAAGAGACCGATAGCGCGGTCACTTTGCGAACGATCAACGACACGGTTGTCGTGGCAAAATCCGATATTGATGATCGAAAGCTTTCGGAATTATCCCTGATGCCAGAAGGTCAGTTGAATCAGTTAACTCCCGACGAGCAGCGGGACCTGATCGCTTATCTGGGAACGCCCAATCAGGTCTCATTACGAGGCCCCAAGGCTCCGATCGATCCGAAGACTGGAAAAGTTCCGAACGCCCTGGAAGGGGAAGCGATGAAGATCGTCGGCAAGACCGGGGGCAATGCAGCGAGCCAGGAGATGGGTGGCTTTCCCAAAGATAAATGGTCCGGCACCGATCATCTGTGGTGGACCGGTGCGGCCCCCGGCGCACGACTCGAACTGGAATTTCCCGTCACTGCCGACGGTGCTTATGACCTTGAGATTGTGCTCACGATGGCCCGCGACTACGCGATCGTTCAACTCATGATCGACGGTGAAGCCTTAGGTGGCCCGGTCGACTGTTACGACGTTGATGTCGTTACAACAGGCGTGCTGTCATACGGTCCAAAAAAGCTGACGGCAGGAACCCACAAACTAGGCCTGCAAATCATCGGCGCCAATCCGAACGCGGTGAAAGGCTACATGGTGGGAGTCGACTACCTTCGGCTGGTGAAGAAGGCAGAGGCGAAGTAGCGAAGAGGTTCAGCCACAGATGCACACAGAACCACACAGATAAGAAGAATCAAAGAGAGTAATTCTTTTAAGCTGTTTTTACATTCAGGTGTTTCGCCTCTAAATCAGATGTTTTGCATTTATCTGTGTGGCTCTGTGTGCATCTGTGGCTAAAAATCTTGTCCTTTTTTGATCGAGCGATCAACTTGGACACTGCCCTCGGTATCGTTTGATGTCGAGTTTCGGCTTTCCAAAGTTCAGCAGTAAGCAGATTGGCTTGTCTGTCGCCTTGAGGTAGTTGAGGCATTGGGCCGTAAAGGCTTCGTCGTGATTCTTTGTTGCTTTGACCTCAATGATGACGGTTTTATTGACGAGGATATCGGGAAAGAACTCGCCGACGACAATGCCATCGTAATAGACTTCGACGGATTGCTGAGGCTCCGCCAATATCCCCAGTTGATTCAGTTCATGAACAAGCGCGTTTTCGTAGACATGTTCCAGAAATCCAACTACCAGCGTGTTCAGCACCTTGAAGGCGCTGCCAATGATCTTTTCTGTCAACTGGTTCAACTCGTCGTCATTCATCGCGCTTTCCAGTTCGCTTGATGTTGTTACGGATCAAAAAAGATGTAATCCCACGACTGCTTTTGGCAGATTGACGATACCGTTTTTAAAGCACTCCGTCATTATCGGGGGTATTCCCGCAACATTTCTTAAAAGCGAAGAGGTTCAGCCACAGATGCACACAGAACCACACAGATAAGAAGAATCAAAGAGAGTAATTCTTTTAAGCTGTTTTTACATTCAGGTGTTTCGCCTTTAAATCAGATGTATTGCATTTATCTGTGTGGTTCTGTGTGCATCTGTGGCTAAAAAATCCTGGTTTTCGTGAATCGAGCGGCCAACTTGGACATGTCCGCGATATCGTTTGATGCCGGATTCAAAGCGAAGCTCGTCATCGAAAACTTTTTTTCTCCTGGCAGTTTCTTTTCCTTATGGGAAAGTAAGGTGCGATCGGAACGTCCTTAAAACGCATTCCAGTTGCTGCGAGATGGTCTCACCGCCTAAGATGAGCAGACCTCCGTAGAACCCGCTGATTTCCTTCCGGACTTACTACCTCACGCCTGTTTGAATAACGGGCGTTCCTAGGTTTACTGTATGCCACATTACGACAATGACTCGAATCCCAGATCAATCGCTTCGCCTCGGTCCGGTTTCCACTTCATCTGCGGCATCAGCCTGATGGTGTTTGGTCTGTCCAGTGGATGTCAGAAGGTGGCGCCACCACCTGTTGCCCCCAAGCCCCCTGAGGTTACGGTCTCATTGCCTGTCACGGAAGAAGTGCAGGAGTTTGAAGAAACAACGGGTCGACTTGTCGCGCGAGAATCTGTCGAGGTTCGATCGCGTGTCAGCGGATATCTGGACAAGGCCTTGTTTAAAGACGGCGACAACGTCCAGGAAGGGCAATTGCTGTTTCACATCGACGCAAGGCCCTATGAAGCGGAACTCGCACGTGCAACTGCGAGTGTCGCTCAAGCGAGAGCCAGATTCGAACGGCTGAAGCGTCAGGAAGAACGGGCTCGTAAACTGTTCCTCACCAAGAATACCACTCAAGAAGAACTCGATCTGATCTCCGCCGACCGTTCGGAAGCCGAAGCGGCGCTTGAGGCACTGGAAGCCACGCAGCGACTTGCATCGCTCAATTGTGAATTCACTAAAATTACTTCGCCGATTACCGGTCGTATCAGTCGTCGACTTGTTGATCCTGGGAATCTCGTCAAATCGGATGACACACCGCTTGTGACGGTGATGTCGCTCAATCCGATTTATGCGTACTTTGACATCGACGAGCGGACGATCTTGAAAGTGGAACGATTGATCCGGGAAGGAAAAATTCCTTCTCCACGCGACTCGAAATACCAGGTCCTGTTCGCGCTTGCCGACGAAACCGAATTCCTGCGTCAGGGAGAAATCGATTTTCTGGACAATCATATTTCAATGACGACTGGGACCTTGCGGTTGCGAGCGACCGTCGAAAACGACAGCCTGCTACTCACACCTGGGATGTTCATTCGTTTGCATGTGCCGATCGGCAACCCGCATCCCGCGATGCTGGTTCCGGAAGAATCGCTCGGTTCTGACCAGGGCCAACGTTTTGTCTATGTCCTCGACGATGAAGATAAAGTCACGTATCGACGGGTGCGGATTGGCATGCTGAAGGAGGGGCGACGTGTCATTGAAGAAGGGCTTGATCCCAAGGACCGAGTCGTCGTATCGGGTTTGCAACGCGTGCGAGCCGGCGTCAAAGTCACCATCAAAAAAGCGGAATCAAAAAGCGAAAAAGGTGAGTCGCCCGCCAACACGCTACCAAAAAGCCCTGGATCGTTAGAGACGAAAGCAACAGCCGAAGCAAAAGGGACAACATCAAAGCCTTAGAATTTGCTGCGTCGCTGGTACGGCCGAATGGCAAATGACATCAGCGCGACATTCTCAAAGCGAGTTCCCTTATGTTTTCGCGATTTTTTATCGATCGACCAATTTTTGCCAGCGTATTATCAATTCTGATCGTGCTGGCAGGCGGGATCGCCTTCTTTGGTCTGCCGATCGCCCAATACCCGCCTGTTGCTCCGCCGACCGTTCAGGTCGACTGCAATTACCCGGGTGCCAGTGCACAGGTGGTTGCTCAGACCGTCGCTTCCCCGATTGAGCAGCAGGTCAACGGTGTCGAAAACATGCTGTATATGTCGTCGCAAAGTACGAGCGACGGGTCCTATACCTTAACCGTCACTTTCAATACAGGAACGAATCTTAATCTCGCCCAGGTCATGGTGCAGAATCGTGTCAGCCTCGCGCTTCCGCAGTTGCCTGATGTCGTCCGGCAGACAGGAGTCACAACCAAGAAGCGTTCGCCAGACATTCTGTTAACAGTCAGCGTCAACTCGCCAGATCGGCGATACGATCAGCTCTATCTCAGTAACTTCGCCCTGATGCACGTCCGTGACGAGTTATCTCGCTTACCAGGAATCAGCGAAGTGCTGTTGTTTGGTCAGCGCGACTACAGCATGCGGATCTGGGTCGATCCCGACAAACTGGCGACGTTGAATTTGACCGTGGGCGATGTTGTTGAAGCGCTGCGCGAAGAAAATCTGGAGGTCGCCGCAGGTCATATCGGACAAGCCCCGGCACCGGACAAATCCAGGGGCGAGCCCTCTGCTCACGAGATGCCATTGGACGTTCTCGGGCGATTGACGACGGTCGAAGAATTCGAGCAAGTCGTGGTTCGGTCTGATCCAGGCGGCGACCTGCTCTTAATCAGTGATATCGGACGTGTCGAACTTGGTGCGAGATCGCAGGACATCACGAACACATTCGATGGAAAGCCGACAATCGGACTGGCCATCTTTCAGTTACCTGATGCCAATGCACTGAAGACCGCCGATATGGTCAAAGACAAAATGGATGAATTGAAGAAAGATTTTCCCGAGGGTGTCGAATATGAGATTGGATACGATACGACCCCGTTCATTCGGGAATCCATTTTTGAAGTGATCAAGACGTTGCGAGATGCGATTATCATCGTTGCCCTTGTTGTTCTTGTCTTTCTTCAAGGTTGGCGAGCCGCCTTGATTCCTTTGATTGCAGTTCCCGTGGCGATTATTGGAACATTCGCTGCGATGTCGATGACCGGGTTCAGCATTAATAATCTGACGCTCTTCGGATTGGTTCTTGCGATCGGGATCGTCGTTGATGACGCCATCGTTGTTGTCGAGGCGGTCGAGCATTACATCGAAAAAGGTCTTTCCCCTCGCGAAGCCGCAATCTGGGCGATGGAGGAAGTTTCAGGGCCCGTCGTCGCGGTCGGGCTTGTCTTAAGCGCCGTGTTCATTCCATGTGCGTTCTTTACCGGGATCGTCGGGTTGTTCTTTCGGCAATTCGCGCTGACGATCGCCATCTCCACGATTCTCTCGACATTTAACTCTTTGACGCTCAGTCCGGCCCTTGCCGCATTAATGTTGCAGCCGAAATCAGCAAAGCGTGACTGGTTGACCCGCTTGATTGACTTCTTTTTCGGCTGGTTCTTCTGGCTTTTCAATTACGGTTTTCGTGTTTCGACCGGGGCCTATCTCTCGCTTGTAGGGCGGATGTTGCGAGTCCCCGGTCTTGTACTGATCGTTTACGTAGGACTGCTTGGATTGACTTATTGGGGATACAAACAATTACCAACTGGATTCATACCCTCGCAGGATAAAGGATATTTTCTTGCCGCGGTCCAGCTTCCTGATTCATCCTCGGCCCTGCGAACGCGAGAGGTTGTGTCGAAGATCGAGAAGATTGCCCTTTCTACGCCGGGCGTCCACCACGTGAATTCTGTCGCCGGAAATGCGTTTGTTCTCAGTGCCTACGGTTCGAATTTCGGGACGATGTTTATCATCCTCGATCAATTCGATGAACGCCGCACGCCTGACAAAGCTGCGATGAGCATTCTTGGAAAATTGAATCAACGAATCGCGGCAGAAATTCCGGAAGCCATCATCAATGTCTTTCCCGCTCCGGCCGTGAACGGACTGGGTCGCGCCGGCGGTTACAAACTGATGATCGAAGATCGTGGTGAGGCGGGACTGCAGCAACTTCAAAAAGAGACAGACAATATCGTGATGATGGGGAACAAGGAGCCGGGTCTGGCCGGCATGTTTACCGTTTTCAACGCTAATTCGCCTCAGCTCTTTGTTGACATCAACCGGAAAGAATGTCTGACGCAAGGGATCAATCTCAGTGATGTGTTCGGAACGTTGCAAGCCTATTTAGGTTCGCGTTACGTCAATAACTTCAATCGGTTTGGCCGAACGTGGCAAGTCGTCGTTCAGGCGGATGCACAGTTCCGAGATCAGATTAATGATGTGATAAAACTGCGAGTTCGTAATCGACTGGGTGAAATGGTGCCGATCGGCGCGATTGCTTCGGTACGTGAGATCAGCTCACCCCTGGTGCTGACGCGATACAACATGTATCCCGCCGCAGCCATCAATGGAACAAGTAAGCCGGGCGTGAGTAGTGAGCAGGCGAAAGAACAAGTCGAAGCGGTATGCAAACGCTATCTGCCGGAATCAATGGCTTTTGAATGGACGGAAATCACATACCTGGCACAATTGGCACGCGATACAGGGATGCAGGTATTCGGGTTATCCGTGATGTTCGTGTTTCTTGTACTCGCGGCCCTTTATGAAAGCTGGGCGCTTCCGCTGGCGGTCATTCTTGTCGTGCCGATGTGTGTCTTAAGTTCGATCACAGGCGTGGCCATCGGGAAAATGGATATTAATCTATTTACCCAGATTGGATTCATCGTCTTGATCGGCCTGGCTTGTAAGAACGCAATTCTGATTGTCGAGTTCGCCAAATTCAGACGTGAAGAAAAAGTGGAACGGCGTGAGGCGGCGCTTCAGGCATGCGAATTACGATTGCGGCCGATTCTGATGACGTCGTTTGCATTTATTTTGGGTGTTGTGCCACTGGTCAGAGCGACCGGCGCAGGTTTCGAAATGCGTCGAGCACTCGGCACCGCCGTGTTCAGTGGCATGTTAGGGGTCACGTTTTTCGGCATCTTCCTCACCCCCGTTTTCTTCTATGTCATCGACAAGATGTCCGATTGGAAACTGTTATCGGGTGGTATCCTGGGTCGAATCGGAAGCGTGCTCATGGATTGTCTGACGCTTGCGCCGCTTCGGAAGTTGATTTATCAATCAGTCATGACGGCGAAACGCCCTCTTCCGTAGCAGAGGCTTCCAGCCTCTGATGGAAAACATGCGCGGAGGCTGGAAGCCTCCGCTACGAACACCGAGCTCGCATGTTCAAGCCAAAGCCTTCTGAATGACATTCCCGGCAACATCCGTCAGGCGTTCGTTGCGACCGTTGTGCCGAAACGTCAGACGCGTGTGATCCATTCCCAGCAGATGCAGAATCGTCGCGTGAATGTCATGAGGATGCATTCGATCCTCGACCGCACGAAGACCCACGTCATCCGTGGCACCGATCACCTGACCACCTTTGACGCCTCCGCCCGCCAGCCACATTGAGAAC
>JBAXBD010000243.1:0-8453 GCA_037142165.1 Schlesneria sp.
ATTACAACATTTGTCACCTGGGTGAAGAGGTCCAAAATCCTGGCCGAACAATTCCGCGTGCAGTGATCGCGTCAGTCGTCATCGTTGCAGCGATTTACTTGACCATGAATTTGTCGATCATCGCGGTTGTACCGTGGGAGCAGGCGATGGAATCCAAACAGATCGCCGCGTTGTTCATGGAGACTCTTTACGGTCGAAACATCGCGGTGATTTTTACGTGGCTTGTCCTTTGGACGGTTCTTGCCTGCATGTTTTCGATCACGCTCGGATACTCACGAATCCCTTTTGCCGCCGCATTGAATGGTGATTTTCTTCCAGTGTTTGCGTACGTTCATCCCACCAAACGATACCCCGTCGTCTCGCTTTGGGCATTGGGGCTTTTAACCGCCATCTTCTGCTATGTTCCATTAGACATTGTGATTGAAACTGCAGTGACCGTACGAATTCTGGTGCAGTTCGTCGCTCAGATCATCGGTTTGCATGTATTGCGAACAACACGTCCTGAGATCGCGATGCCGTTCCGAATGTGGTTGTATCCCGTACCAAGTCTGATCGCGCTGGTCGGTTGGCTATTCGTTCTGCGGGGAACTCGAACGGAGCTACTTTGGGCCGTCGCGGCCGTGATCATCAGTGGCATCGCTGTCTATTCTGTAGTCGCAACCAAACTTCGTCGCGACGTGCGATAAAACGAAATGACAAGAAACCGATTGAAACTTGAATCAGTCCGTGATGTTTGCGACAATCTGGCTTACTCAAATCCGTAATGGCCCGATTCGCTGGTCAAATTAAGTTCTCTGCTACCGATCCAAGATCATTCAGAATTGAATGTTCGGACTCTGTGATTGAATGACACCAGTCAAGCGTGTGATTGGTGCAGGACCTGAGTCGATTGTCCGCTATTGGAAATTGCATTTTCAGTCCAGATATTGTTGGTCGCAAAAGCATGCAGGCACGGACCGGCGTAATGTATTCAGCCACTTTTCAATGGCAACTCTCTCTTCAGCATTGATGTCATCGTCGTTTTGAATTCGATTCCATTCTGCAAACCAGATCGCACAGACAATATTCATCTGATCGGGAGGCACGCCTTCGACAAGGGATTCCCCCCGAACCGACGCCTGCAACGCTTCCGCTGCAATTTCTAAAACTGTATTACGGAAATCGGCGTCATCTGCGTTCGGATGATGCCAGAACCGTAACATCAATTCCGTAAGTAATTCCGACTCATACAGACCTGTGAAATCCAGCGAAACTTGGGCAATCCTTTTTGGCATTTTGAATGACTCCTTGTTTTATCGCTGGACATTGAAAAGAGGATTCCGGCTTCGAATCAATTCCGTTTCCAACGCCCTTCTGTAGTTCGTCGGAGTGTCCGCCGGTAACACGTGAATTTCAAGTAGCACACTCTCAGCGCCATGCTCCCACAACCAATGCGCCAATTCGCGATTATCCGAATGATCAAAATGCTTCTTTAGGCGAATTCGCAGGTTCGAAGCCTCGCCAACATAAAGCGTTTGCGGTGGGTCATAAAAAATGTACAACCCCTGCTCTGACGGGATTGATGCATGCGTCAGGCCAGCCATCCGAAAAGAAAGGACCGTTTCGGACTGGATGACCCGGCCTAAGATTTCCGGTGACAGCCTTTTTGCTTTACGAAGGTTCAGTGCCGCCCATCGATATCGAAGTGGCGTGTAACCTGGTGCAATTTCCTTCGCCAATTCGTCGAGTTTTCGGCAAAGTTCGGGATCGCTCAGGATCGTATCGAGCGAATGCCCATCCCGTCGCTGAATGATGCGTACTGCGATTTCGGATGCAAACCGATAATCATCCTCATCGGAAAAGGACGTCGCCTTTGTCCGCTCTGAACGAGGAAGAAGTCCCTTTTTACGAATATTGAGCAGTTTTCGATTTAGATTCGCTGGTGCCTCGCGCAATCCGGCTTCAAAGCAATTTTGCAAAAACAACTGATTCAACTCGGGATCGACAACAACACGATCGGCTGAGTAACCTCCGCGCGCGGACTCATAACATTTGATGATCGTCGCGTCTTCGGACGTCACGCAGTTGTCTCCTTAATACCGAGCAGGTTCAGTTTTGGCCGCTTCTTCTGAATCAATAGATGTTGATACGCCATTAACCAGTGGGAAAGCGCGGCACCCCGACTGTTAATATCCATGCTTGGCAGCCGTTGATAGTTAACTGCTTTCACCACTAAATTCATGTCAAATTCAGCCCAACCTTCGACGTACGACTTAAATTGACTGTTTAACACCGATCCTAAATTAAGGGCCTCGCCGACGTATAGCGTCTTTTTTTCGGAAACAGAAACAACGTACAGGCCAGCTTGATTATCAAGTACGCCGAATTCATCTTTTTCGTAGACTTTAAGTTTTTCGTAGACATTAAGTTTCGCGTTGGGGCTTGCGAGTTCCCGCGATCGATTCGAAACACTTTTGGCCGCTTTTCGCAACGTCAAAGCCCCCCAACGATACTCCAGCGATGAAAATCCGGGTGCGAACTTTCTTGCGGTCCTGTCAAACATATCAGCAAACGAAGGATTGCAGAAAATGTCGTCCAAGCTTGCACCTGTCAGGTCAAAAACCGTCCGCCATGCGATTTCGCAAGCAAACAAATAGGAATCTGCATTTTCCCATTTGAACGAGGTTTCGCGTTCAGTTTTAATTCCAGCAAGCTTTCCTCGTTTGCGAAGTCGAAGTAGCCGACGATTTAAGAAAAACGGTGGTAAATTTACGCCGAGCTCTTGACACGAATCTAAGAACGATTTGTTCAATGTCGGATCGACAAGCAATCGGTCGGCCGAGAATCCAGCAGCACTCTTTACGTAAGCGTCGATTATTTGAGCGTCGAAGTTTACAGTCGACTCAACGGATGACGTTGTTGTACCTGAAACTTTTCCCTTCTTTATTCCCTTTGGAGGCGTTGCAGGTGCGCTCACCTTGGGTTCCGGTGCGCCGTCTAATTTGTCACCGGGCTCGATTTTAGTGAGCCGATCTAAACCTCGGGTAATGTACTCGCTACTTATATCGAACGAGAGGAAGTTACGACGAAGTTTCTTGGCAACGGCAACCGTAGTGGCGCTTCCGCTGAAGGGGTCGAGAACCAGTTCGCGAGGATTCGAGCTGACCTTGATGATTCGGCCCAGCAACTGTTCAGGCATTTGACATCCGTGAAAACCTTCGCGTTCTTTGAATGTTCCCGCCACTCGCGGGAAATACCACGTGTCTTCGTCGGGGTTCAACTCTTCTTTCAAATCTTGAGGACGCAATGTCCACGTCGTCTCACCGTCTGGATTTATCCCGTCGATCAGGTCGGACGGACTCAGAATCCAGGTGTCATCTGGAAGGCGTCCATCTTTTGCCGCTCGTGCATCAGCATAGACCGTTTGTCGCGCTGAAGGGACAGCGATGGCCTCGCCATTAAACGTAAACTTTTTGGGATCTTTCACGAAGTGGAAGATGTGCGTGTGAGAACGGCTGAATTTGTATTTGCAGTTCACTCCGAATGTGTAATACCAGATCACCCAGCTACGACAATAAAAGCCGATATCCTGGCTGAGAATCTTCAGTTCGGCAGCGTAATCGTCACCGATCGCCAGCCAGAACGTACCGGTTGGTTTGAGTGCACGGTGGACTCCGCTGATCCACTGACGCGACCAGTCGAGATACTCTTTCGGGGCTTTACGATCCTTGTAGACGTCGTACTTGTAGCCGATGTTAAAAGGAGGGTCGGCGAACACAAGGTCGACACATCCCTCGTCCAGTTGCTGCATGGCTTCGATGCAATCAAGACGGTGAATCGTGTTTAAATCCAGCATAAAACAGCCTCCGTGCGCGGTTAGACAAGAGAGCCTCCGCACGATGTGATCAGGTCAGTCCATTCAATTAACTGATGTTACAGGCTTGCGTACGCACCATCAACTACACTGCTTTTGATTCGACTGACTGTCGCTTTCGTTCTCAATCTCCGATTGAGACCGCACCTCTTCGAAGTTCTGCATCACGAATACAAACGGGCCTCGAATTGCGTCGAAGTTAGATTCAACCGTTACCTTTGTTGTCTACTCACAATCCGTCACCGATCATTGTCGTCCTTCAACCCAATTCGCCGAGAACGATCTTCCTCAAACCGAAGGAGCTCGTTGTTCCAAAGGAACACCTTCTGGCAAGGATGGGTTGCCACAATGGTGTCCGCGTTTTCCGCCCCATCCTCCGGGTATTCCTCGACCACACCTTTCAATAGAAGGTCTGCGATCCCATCGCCGTTCAGATCCATGTATTCTGACTGAAGACGGCCTCCTTGAAAGGTTTCCCGGCCCTGTGGATTGCCATCAACGGCAAATGTCTGGAGTAAGAGAACGAGTGTCCTGTTGCGGAGTTCGTAAAGATAAAAATACCCGTGTCCCATATGGGTTTCTCCGTATACTTCAATCATTGGTCGGGCAAAACCTGCAAGTTTCAGTGCTTTTAGATAAGACACGTGCTGCTCTGTCGGTTGTTTTTCGCATTCTGCCTGCCAGACGACGTTTCCGTCTCGCAATTCATAGACGCCAAAAGTCCCCTCCCACCCGGGAATGGAATCACAGATGGCCGCAATTAAGTGAGGATGGTCAGGGACAGGGAACACTCGAAGTTCCTGGAATCTTTCATCCGCCGGCTTGTGCAAATCCCAAACCTTGATGGAGTCAGTTGCAGATTCGGCGTTGAAGGGAATGACGCTTGAATGGTCCGGAGATTCTGGCCTTGTCGACGATCCCACAAGGAAGCTTGAAACAGGATTTTGGCCGACGCAACCGCAAATGACCAGCAGACAAAGGAACCACGCTTTACTCATCGGATTCACCAGCCCTGATCAGGCGGAACATCTCACTGTCGTATTGTGTTTTGACACTCGGGCAAACACGCGTTTGCGGCTGTTTTTTGACTGATTGTTGTCCGTATCCAATCAAGCAATCGGGAAAGCAGAATTGCATCAATGAAAAACCATTACGTCCGGTCGTCTGCGTCGGATCTCGTCGACATCAGCTTGTGAAAACTGCGTATCCTTCAGCGATGTTGCTTTGAGGTTTTCCAGTTCCAGCAGTCGTTCCATCAATGCACTTGTCACGCTTGTCTGTCTCAACTCAATTTTCTCAAGCATTGAATCAGCGATTAGTTGAGTCAACCCCGCGTCAGTCACCGCTGTCTCGGCTAACGACAAGTCCTTCAGTTGTTTCATCTCGGCGATCATGACGAGTCCTTCGTCGGTGATCTTGGTCCCGCCCAGATAAAGTGATTTCAAATTCGGAAGCAACTTTAAATGTTCAAGTCCACTATCCGAAATCGATGTCCCCGCAAGTGAAACGAGTTCCAGCCCCTTCATATTCACTAAATGTTTTAAATCAGCGTCAGTGATATCGGTTCCGGATAAATCGAGGGCAGACAGTTTTCTAATTTCTGTCAGGTGTATTAGCCCGTTTCCGGTGATTTTTGTTCCAGCCAGATCGAGTGCTCGCAGTGCATCAGGGTAAACAAGCGACTTGAGTTCCTTCAGGCCGTTATCAGTGATTTGTGTCCCACTCAGGCTGATCACAGTAATTGCGGAAATCTTCCCGAGGTGGTGCAGATCCTCATCACGAATTGAAGAATTCCCCATGATCAATCGGATATCAGAGTGAATCCGGCCATTCCATCGTGCGTTCCACGCTTCGTCAGTTTTGGAAAAGACTTTGACGCCCATTTTTTTCAGGGATTGGAATGTCCACAAGTCCTGATAGTACGGCAGATCGATCCAGGAAAGGATGGCGAATAGCGCACCGAACGTGGTCAGGGCCGATCTCATGGGAAAACGGGGGCGCGTACGGACCGGGTCCGCTGTGACTTGGGTCATGTTTTGACTACAGATTTGCGGGAGATACAGGGAGACAGCGTTATGATTGAAAACAATCACGTCGGCTGACGTCGAATCAGAGGTAGCGCACCCAGTGCTAGGATCGCACAACCAGCCCCGATCAGCAAGGCTAACATCGAACCGGACCGATCCCAGACGGCGCCCGCCAGAAAACTCGCAACAAGCGTCGTAAGGCCCGTCAGTGCGTAAAACAGGCCCATTGCCCTTCCGCGCAGTTCACGTGGGGCATAGTCTGCGATCAGAGCTTTTCCGACGCCATCCGTGAAAGCCATATAGACGCCGTAGATCGCCATGAGTGGCCACATTCCCCATGAATAAGCAGTGGGTAGCAGCGCAAACCCTGTGTAGGAAATCACATAGATCACCCATCCGACAGCAATAATATTCCATCGACCCAGCTTGTCGCTCAGTACCCCTGCGGGATATGACAATGCGGAATAAGTGATGTTGTACACTGCGTATACCAGCACGACTCCCCACGCTGAAAAACCAAGTTCGCTGGCTCTCAGCAACAAAAATGTGTCGCTGCTGTTCGCCAGCGAAAACAAAATCAGCACGCCCAGTACGGCCCAGTACTGACCGGGCAAATGCAGCCAACCACTTGGGGCGGGTTGTAAACGCGTCTTATCAGGGGTGTTGCCCGGCGAAGATTCTGCGACGACGCTTCCAGGTGATGTCTCTGAATTGGCTGGGACTTGTGGGGACGATGGTAGCACAGGTTGTAGTACTGTTTTTTCGACTATGGGATCGTCGGATGTCTGCTCTGGATCGGACTCACGTACGAGAAACGTCAGGATCGTAGAAGCCAGACCGAGTGCAGCGCCGACGGCGAAGATGGTCCGATAGACCCAGCCAGGGGTCACGGTCGCCGCGGTCAATACTTCTGCTGAAGTTGTTTCTTGTGGTGTCCCTGTCAGCCACCACAGCAATAGCGCTGAAAGTAGCACCCCAATCAATGCCCCCGCAGTATCGAAGGCCCGATGCATGCCGAAGGCGCGGCCTCGCTGGGCTTTGGAGACGGCATCAGCGATCAAAGCATCGCGCGGCGCACCTCGAAGCCCCTTTCCAAATCGGTCGAGTAATCTTCCGCCCAGAACGATCGGCCAGGCATTTGCCATCGCGATAATCGACTTGCCGATGACCGGTAATCCGTATCCCCATCGTATCCAGGGGACTCGGCCTCCCCCTTTTCCTTTGCGATCACTGCGGAATCCCGCCACTGCGGACATCAGCGAGACGATCAACACAGCACATCCTTCAATCACACCCAGTTGGGTTTTGGAAGACCCAAGTACGCTGATCAGATAAAGTGGCAGCAACGGATAGACCATTTCGCTCGATACGTCGGCGAAAAAAGAGACCCAGCTCAACAGCCAGACAGATCGAGGAAGCGGTACGACCGGTCGCGAAGAAGATGCATAATCTGTTTCAGACACAGTTTACCTAGATCTAGAGAAAGGTCGTTTTGATGACATGGAACTGGATGTTCTCTCATGACGGTGAGGTCATCCTCGATCAAAGTTCTTTTACATTACGTTTTGCTGCGGGGGGAAGTCGCCTCTACGTCACGCAAAGCGGTTGACCCGATCATACTCAGTAACGATTTCAATAACGAGTTCCGGCGAAATCCGTCCAGATACACAACAATAAGTCTGCGATTAACAAAATGTCAGGAATGAACGAACTCGTGTGTCACGGGTATCCCGGACCAGGGGTTTCCTGATAAAACATCAGGGAAGCTCGGAGTTTCCGTTCTTCAATCTTACGGTACACGTGCGCTCCCGTTTCCATCGTTGCTAAAGAATTCACCGTATGTTTTCCCGTTTTTTTATCGACCGGCCGATTTTCGCCTCAGTGTTGTCGATTGTGATCACTTTGTGCGGATATATTTCGCTGACAACACTGCCCGTCACTCAATATCCGGAAATCACGCCACCGACCGTTGAGGTGTCGGCTATCTATCCCGGTGCCAATGCACGCGTTGTTTCAGATACCGTCGCCGCCCCCATAGAACAGCAGGTCAATGGCGTCGAAGGGATGATGTACATGTCCTCGCAATGCACGAACGACGGTGCTTATTCGTTGACCGTGACTTTTCGGCAAGGGACCGATTTGAACCTCGCTCAGGTGCTGGTTCAAAACCGAGTTGCGTTGGCTCAGCCGATTTTGCCGAGTCTCGTGCAACGACGTGGAGTGACCGTCAAGAAAAAGTCACCCAGTGTGCTGATGATCGTTAATTTGTTTTCACCGGATGACAGTCGAGACAATCTTTATCTCAGTAATTACGCGACGATTCAGTTGCGTGACGAACTTTCGCGGTTGAAAGGTATCGGAGATATCACGTTTCTCGGCCAACGCGATTACAGTATGCGCGTCTGGCTGGACCCCGAACGGTTATCTGCGAGTCGTCTGACGACGGACGACGTGGTTCGAGCGATCGAACAACAGAATGTTCAAGTCGCAACCGGGCAGATTGGCCAGCCCCCGGCTCCGAAAGACCAGGTGTTCCAGTTCACAATGACCACGCTGGGGCGGCTCACTGATGA
>JBAXBD010000244.1:0-8451 GCA_037142165.1 Schlesneria sp.
TTTCGGCGAGAGACAAATGCGGATGCTGTCGATGCAACTGTTCTGCATCCCAATCAAACGTCAAATGCTCGCGAACCAGATGCAATACTTTTGAACCTTTGGCATGAATGGTCAAGCATCCGGCGTCGTCAACGTCAATGAAAGGCCAAGCGGTCGCGGTCACGGAATTAACTCCTGCTGTAAGTACCTCAATCGATTCTATCGGGTATCGCCAGTGACACAATCCGGTCGATCGATTCGACAGGTTCAGGCGCCTCCGAGACTGTTGGCGTGGAGAATTGGAAGGCCTTCCGCAGAATCCGTTTTTGATTGTTTGCTATCGACGATTATGGTTTGTTCCCCCGTAATCCAATACGGAGAATCAAGATCTTGAACAGAAAATCTGGTTGAAAATTCTGCGACGCAGGTAGCAGAGGGATACCAGAATACCTGGGCTAAGTTCGGAAAGCTCTGCCGCCGATAGTTTCTCAACCCGAAGATTATCCATCCTCATCCCGAAGAGCGGTTCGCTCGTCACTACCCAAGGTAAGAGCCGTATGCGGTAATTCTGCACGCACGGATCTGTATGGAGGGGGGGCGATCCGTAATGGCTACCGCGATTCCGCGAGGTCCGCAGTCCGGGTGCAGCGCTCGCGTCAATGTTTGCAGTTTCGCCTTAGCCGCCAGGGCCGAGCAATCCCGCAAACTTGACCCGCAGTCGCTGGCGGCTCAAAGTGTTGGCGTGTTGATTTCAGGCCCGTGATTCATCGCTGGTGAGTTTCCTTGGACGCAATGGTATTCCTCTGGACGGAATACGGTGGCGTCTGGTCATCTCGCCACCAGATCAAAAAAGGAACGCCGACAACTGCGATTACGTACTGCGACAAGAATGCCGTTGATTCGACGGTCGTCGTTTGCCTGTCAGCCTCCAATGGAATTCAATGGCTGGATATCTGGGCCGACGCTTCATCCTGCATGGAACTTCACGAACAAGCACAAGCGACTTGTCGCAATTTCGTGCGTGAGGTTGAAACAGGCAAATTTCCCCGCGAGATCGTTTATAATGTCCCGACCTATCGCGATTTAATCTGACACGATGACTGGGGCCACACTCCTTTTTCGCTCCCGCTGACGAGCGGGCTTAGGGACACACTCCGTTTCCCTCCCGCTGACGAAACACCGACGTAGCCAGGCTCATAACACATTGCCTTTAAATGCCTTAGAGAAAAACCGCCGAAAAACAACGGGGCACATCCTTTTCCAGATTCTTCAGACGGGCAGTGTCCCCGGAGCCGCCAATCATGCGCATTTTGGTGGAAGCAATGCCTATGTTCCCTATCGAGAACCGTTGCAGAAACAGGTCTTTCACCTGCACGGCCAAGACGAAGCGATCGTCGCGTTCTTTGGCGTTACAGACCCCCGCTGAGCTGATCAATCGGGGAAACACTTCGTCGGAAACACGCAAAATAAGACTCTGGAAAACACCGCCAGCCGACTGGGAAGCACTGGTAAATTGACAACTCGATGATTAAGAAATTCGAACTCGCTCTGTTCCCGTCGACGCTGTTGTGGATCGCCAAATCAGATTCTGTATTGCTACGAACTGGGAATCGACGTTGCCGCCGACACACCGATTTCACTAGCAATGGGCGTGTAGAGATCAGCTTGGACAGCGTCTGTTTCGAGTGAGATGATCAACGAATATCGCGCCGATCGATTCCATCGTTCTAAATGTGGACGTTCTTTCCACCATCCGGTTACGGGATAGACTGCAATTGTCCCCGATGCGGCCAACTGTGCCGCAGTTCCGGTCCATACGTCAGAATGAACAGAGCCTTTGCATCGCAGATTCGGCCCGATCGTCCAGGCTCGATCATCCGTTGCCGAACTGACCGAACTTTCGTCATCGTCCCACGCAGATTTGGTGATTCGCTTGAGAAATTCATTGTCATCGATGTCCGTCGGTCTTTTGATGTCAAAACGGAGACCGTGCGACTGGTAACGATGCTTTCGAATCCATCCTCGTCGTCCTGGACTCGGTTCTATGAAATATGAGAGCGTGACTCGAAGTCGAACAATCTCTCCTCCAAGTTGCTCCAAGACTTCCTTCGGCCAGGGAAGCCGATGTAGTCGCATATCCTTTGTCTTGACTCGCTTCTGGCCATTGTTATCGACCTCTTGATCAAATGGTTGCAACATGTCCTGGATCATCAACGTTGCGTTGTTGTTGACGCTCCAGATAGCACGATCGAGATTCGGAACGCCATATCCGTAGACTCTAAGCCGATTGTGGCGATATTCCGGTGGGAATTCACTGAGCATCGGGGCCGTCCAGCGAGCTGAATGGATCAACAAACCACGTACAGCTTCTGGCGAAAGATCAGGGTATCGAGACCAAATGATTGCGGCGTAGCGGGCCGCAAGTGCAGTTGCCGCACTCGTGTCTGCGGTGGCCGTGAGCAACGATCCGGTAGAACTCGTACTGGTCGTCAACAGCATCAAGTCGTCGACGTAGTCCGCATTGCCGTTCGTCGGGTCAATTGCTTGGTTGCCCCCCTCCATAACAATGTCGGGCTTAATTGGCCAAGCCCTATCTTCCCACACCAAGGACGTTCTGCTTGCCGGGCTGAGTTGGCCAGCATTCGCCAACGGTTTCCAATCTCGATATTCATAGGAGTGAATTGTGGCCCTTTCAGTGTAAGCTCCAACCGAAATCGCATTCCACGATTGTGCAGGATCCTCGACGCCTTGAGTATGACTGTGGGCAGGATAGTCACGGCGACCATCCAACGGCGTGTTCCCAGCAGATACGATCAACAGCCGAGACGGTTGACCTTCTTCATCAGCACCAGAACAAATCTGATCCAAGGCCGCCGACCATGAGGAGGGTAATCCGTCATCACGACTCTCTGCCGTGACGGTTAGTGCGAAGGCACGCTGTCGGCGTTCTGGAGCAGCGATCTCGATGCGGGAAACGGACTGTGCAGTGATGTCGCCATACAAATCAGGTTCATGATGCCCATGATCTGGAATGATCTTTACCGACTCCAGTCGGTGTCGGAGCAAAATCGTTCCAGTCGTATTAAGTAAGTCGGTCAAACAGCCGTAAAGCGCCAAACCGGCCATCGCCGTTCCGTGTTGTTGAGGATGTCCGTCACTGACTAGCCAGGTTGGATCAACAGCCAGCAAGTGCTCTTCGGCGAGAGCCAATCCAATCAAAGGGTGGCCGCGATTCACGCCGGTATCGAGATGGCACACCGCTGGGGCATGGGCTGACGGTGGCTCGATGCGCGTTAGGACGTCTTTGATGAATTCCGCCTGATCTCGCGGGGGCAGGTCAAGGAATTCGCCAGCGAGGATTTTGGCGAATCGCAATTCCGCCAAGATGTCAAACAAGTTTTCAATCCCAAGTAATTGTGTCACGGTGGCATGTGCGAGAACAACTCTTCGATCAGGAAATCGCAATGATCGATTGGAAACCAGCACGCCAGCGACCTGAGCACGTTGCCGAAAAATGTCGACAACATCATGTGGATTGGTCGCCTCACACAACCATACTTCCCACCAGAGCGGCTGATCAGCCTCCTTTGGAAACTCACCAGCATCCATCCAAAACGATTCCAGAGCCGCCAATCGAATTTGGCTAATGCTGGCAACAAGCTCGTTGTTTTTCGGCGTCCCTTTTTCCGAGTCTTTTCCTGGATCGGCGTAGGCTTCAAACTTTCGTACGAAAATCTCAATTTTCCCATTGGGAATGAAAACTGTGGCGTGCATGACCCCACTTGCATCAACGCGCGAATTCCTCAGTTCGATGCCACTACGATCTGCTTCCAAACTCTCCAGTTTAAGTTTGTATTCCTGGAATCTGGTCTGATCGATCTTGACCTTCGCATCACTCTGAATGTCGATCACCACCCCCTTTGGTTGTTCGGTAGTGGGATGAGCTTTGACTTGATCTTTCGCCTCTTGCTCGGCTGACTTAATCTGGCTCACAAGCGATTGACTGTGAGGTACACGATCGCGCGGAGGAATTTGAAACACGGCTGATCCGACTTGTCGGGCGTAAGTGTACCGTTCGACAATACCTGTCTCACGAGGAAAAAGATGAGGCAATTGATCCATGAATCACATACTCGCATCTTGGCCGACAGGGACCGCGTATGATCGATCGATTCTCCGACGATCGTCAAGCGTTGCAACCAACATCGCCGTAGTTACTTTTCCTCGCTCATGTAGAATGCAGTCTTTTGCCGCGTCATCACATGCACGGGCAATTTCTGCATGGCTCAGGCCTGCTGATGCATCGTTGATTTTCTTCCAGGAGGGACGAGGACCCAGGAAGATTCGTAACCGATTGCGTATGAGAGCGACAGACTGCTCGGAGTCGGGACGACCGTAACGAATCACGTCGTCAAATCGTCGAAAAAGTGCGTCGTCGAGCATTGCTTCGTAGTTGGTTGCGGCGATGACAATACTGTCAGAATCATCCTGTTCGAGGAATTGCAGAAAAGAATTGAGCACGCGACGTATTTCGCCGACGTCATTCTTCGCGCCGCGATCGGTGCCAATCGCATCGAACTCGTCGAAGAAATAGACTCCCTGAGTCTCCGTCATTGCGTCGAAAATGAGTCGCAGTTTGGCAGCGGTTTCGCCCATGAACTTTGTAATCAGGCCGTGAAGCTGCACAGAGAACAACGGGAATTTGAGTTCGCCCGCGAGTGCTGACGCCGTCATGGTCTTGCCGCATCCAGGTGGTCCCACCAAAAGCAGTTTTCGACGGGCGGAGAATCCGTGGACGCGCAAACGAGCCTGACTGCGATATTCGTGAAGCACTCGATGCAATGCCGTTCCAGTCTCACGGCTCAAAACCATTTCTGATAGACGAGTCTGCGGGTAGCTGGCCGCCAGCAGCGTCCCCAACTCACCCGTTGGACGTGCAATCGGGACTGAACCGCCAATTTTCCCCGCAGCCTGCTTCCGCTTGATGTCATCCACCAAATCACGAAGCTGCTGGGCAAGCTGCCCCTTTCCACCGCGAGCAGCATCGGCGGCGATCTGAAGGGCAACGGACGCAAAGTGCTCCCCGTTTCCTTCGCCGTAGCTTTTGAGCAATGCTTTGACCTGTTCCGCCGTCGCCATTTCAACCTTCGCGTCAATATCATCCTGAAATTCAAATTAGAGATATCTTGATTTTGCATTCTACCGCAATTGTCCTTCCGAGTCAGTCGCGATTGTTTTTAAGGTTTCCAGTGAGAAAAAATCTCCACTGAACCTTTTAGATTAGATTCAAACCGTTCGAGCATTATTGCCACTGGTAATACACCTTGGCCTTTCTGATCACGTGATTTCTTTAGGCGTTTCCCTTCGACCATGAGGACACAGTGCGCCAGCATAAGTCGGAAGATCCTAGAAAATGCAAATTTCGTACAAGGTAAGATTTCGCCAATCGCCTTGGCCCCGAGTGATGCGTTGTGTGGGGCAACCCACTCATCGAAGCGTTCACAGGGGAAAGACCAGGCTGTGTATCGAGCTCCGGAATCCGCTCTTTGCGAGGCCGACCTTGTTGTGTCAAGGGGAAGGCAATAGGCGTAAACGGCGAGTTCGATGTCGCCTACACGGCGTCCATGACCACAGGCATGGTGGGAAACAATCCTCGCGGAAGCTGGGAGATCCCAGAAAAATTCGACTCGTGGGAGGTATAACGCTAAACCCGGATGGATCATCGCGGACCCCACGAAGCTCGTTCGGACGGACGCCTCGGCTGGAGTGGGGGTAGGCGAATTTCGCAGTGGGCGAAACTGTGGTGTACTCGGATTCATTTTTTGGTTTCTCACGGAGACACTGAGTCACGGAGAAGCGGCTAAGGCCACCCCACGAATCGCCCGAGTGATACATTTTTGGTCATCACCGAGCCGAAACTCCAAACGCATCGACTGCGTTCTCATCACGCCGTGCCTCTGCGGCTCTGTGAGAAACCACTTCTTTGGGAGGACATGACATCCATATCCCTTCCGTCTCTTTCCCCTGAAGGGGGAACGGATATCAGCCCAGGGCAAGCTCGTCCGCGAGCGCCGCCCTGGGTTACAATTAAAAACCACAGATTTGCCCTGTAAGGGCAACGGAACCGGCGATACACAATTTCCGGCATCAATTGTTTGACCCGAATCGCGAGCTTTGCGTTCCTGTGCCCCTTCAGGCACCGCCGTGAAGGATGTTTCTTCAGGAAAACAAGGGTTCGAACGACATCTTGTGCCACTGAATGACCGACTTCGATCACTCAGTGCTCTTTGAAGCCAACGAACATTGCGAAGAGCACTGCGTCGGAGAAGACTCCGATGCAGTGGCACGTCACGCATATCGTTTTGAAAAATCGTTCACGGCGTGCCCCTTCAGGGCAGATGCAATTTTCTCAACCGCCGCCCAGGGCGGCGCTCGAAGACTCGCTTGCCGCTGGGCTGGTATCCGTATCCCCTTCGGGGAAAAGACGATGGCAACCCGGAAAAAATCATGGGGCGACAACCCATACTCGGCAGACTCCCTGCTAAAACTCGATTGCGTGTCACCGATTCAAGTCCGACCTCGGGGACGTCGTGCGCCAGGGAAAGCCGAGGGATTGTAGCGAATGCAAGTTTTGTACAAGGTAAGATTTCGCCAATCGCCTTGGCCCCGAATAATGCGTTGTGTGGGGCAATCCCCTCATCGAAGCGTTCGTATTGGATAAGGAGACTGGCTGGGGCGAACGCTACACGGTTGTTAATGGTCTGGACTCAGCGCCGGGTTGCCATGTCGCACGGGCTGTTTGATGTCTTCTCTTCGTTTTCACTGAGAATAAGATCCCTCGCTTGCGCGTCGGGCTAAAGTTTTCTTGTGAAATCATTAACTAACTGGCGGTGGGTTTCGTTCGGCAAAACCGCGTTGATGCCAGTAGGGATAGGTCAATTGCGTCGCGCTGGCGGCGTCGAGTTTTGCCACTTGTTCTTTGGAAAGGTTCCAGCCGACCGCACCAAGGTTTTCTCGCAACTGTGTTTCGTTGCGGGCGCCGATGATGATGTTGGAAACGGTTGGTCGCTGAAGCAGCCAATTGAGCGCGATCTGGGGGATGGTCTTGCCGGTCTCTTTCGCGACTTCTTCCAAGGCATCGATCACTTTGAATAACAGTTCGTCGGGGATCTGCGGGCCAGCGTCGAATGCGACCTTGCTGGTCAGTCGGCTGGATGACGGCAATGGTTGGCCTCGACGGATTTTTCCTGTCAACCGGCCCCAACCGAGCGGGCTCCAGACAACGGCCCCGACCTTCTGATCGAGTGCCAGCGGCATCAGTTCCCATTCGTATTCGCGGCCAACCAGCGAATAATACGCCTGGTGCGCGACATACTTTGTCAGCCCGTATCGCTCGGAAACTGAGAGCGATTTCATCAGGTGCCAGCCCGAGAAGTTCGAACAGCCGATGTAGCGGATCTTGCCTGCTCGAACGAGTTCATTCAGTGTGCCAAGAACTTCTTCGACGGGGGTGATCGCGTCGAAGCCATGCAGTTGATAGAGGTCGATGTAATCCGTACCGAGCCGACTAAGACTCGCATCAACGGCTCGAATTAAATATTGCCTGGAAGAGCCGACATCGTTGGGACCTGGCCCTGTTCGGAATGTTCCCTTAGTGGAAATGATCACTTTATGGCGTCGGCCTTTGATTGCTTCGCCAAGGATTTCTTCGGCCATTCCCTGCGAATAGACGTCGGCTGTGTCGAACATGCTCAGACCTGACTCCAGGCAGATGTCGACCAGCCGCGTCGCCTCGGCCACGTCGGTCGAGCCCCAGGCTTTGAAGAGTGGTCCGCCACCGCCGAATGTCCCTGTGCCGAGACTGAGAACCGGGACTTTGAAACCTGAACCACCGAGTTGACGAAATTCCATTTTGATTGCAACCTTTGCGTGAAACAGCGGGCGTTATGTTCTGGGGTCGGGTGTTCAAATTTCAAAATTGGCCATTGAGACGTCTCGCGATTTGGAAGATCACCTTGTTGGCCAATTTTGAAATCTGAACGCCCGACCCCCTCTTTGATCAATGCACAAACAAAAACGACTTGGAATTAATGAGTGCCCACAGGAGATCTTCGTAGCACTCTTTCGGTGACGTGTATTCTGTCAGCAATCGCTCCGATGCGGTCAGTTCGGCGGCTGAGGGAGCTCGCGAGAGCGTTGCGAAATAGAGGTCGGTAACGATCTCGGCATGAGGCTTCTTTTCTGCCAGCAATTTTTCCACCCGGCCCGTGTTCAAGGCGATCTTTGTGGAAAGGATGTCACCGTTCAGTGTGTGCAGGGCTTGAGCCAGATTGGCGTCTGGGGAACGCTCGCATTCACAGACACTCATCCGACGTGGTTTCGCGAATGTGTTGAGGAAATAGTCGGGATATTCGGCATCGGGGATCTCGATCGCTCGTGTCCCCAGTGGCAGGTTATTGAACTTGGTCTGAG
>JBAXBD010000245.1:0-8444 GCA_037142165.1 Schlesneria sp.
TCTGTGGCCAAAGCGTTTTCTCTGATCCAACAATTTCATCGACCGCCGGTTGACGAAGCAGTCAGTGTTCCAACTCAACAACCATTGGAAATCGCGCCGGAACAGCAGGTTTTTGATTTTCCTGCGGCGCTCAAAAGATTTGAGGGCGACGGTGGATTCGTCGATGAGATATGTGGATTAATTCTCAATTCGATCCCGGAATTAATCTCATCCCTGAAGACGGCCGTCGCACAACAAGACTGCGAATCCGCAGGCAAAGCAGTCCACACCATCAAAGGGAGTGTTTCGAATCTGTGTGCCGAACCAACATATCACGCGGCAATGCGATTAGAACAGATTTGCCACGAGCGCCAACTGACTCAACTTGAAGATGGTTGCCAGGATCTGATTCGGGAAGTTGAGCGTCTGATGACCGCACTAAAGAATCGCCTGGCAAAGTCAAAGGCGGAGTCGGGCGAAACGGGAAACAAGGCGAGCGTTTTTTCAAACGTCTAAATCAGACTGCGCAATTTCTCTGGACTTCCTCGGAGCTGAAACTTGAATCAATGGGTCAAGTTTCAAGATTTCTTCCGTAGTAGCCATCATCACGCGGCGAGGCTGTCAGTTTTCGTAGCGGAGGCTTACAGCCTCCATCCCTTTTTTCTGCGGCTGGAAGCCGCAGCTACGCCTTGTGACTCGCCGTTTTCGAGCGACAAAAACTGGCAAACTTGGCGCGATGATGGCGATTTTGGTCTGAGGCGAAGCCTCGCTGGAGCCTTCGAAGAAGCTGTCGTTTCGTCTTGTTTAATCGGTTAAGAGCACTGCTAGACCGAGGACTATCAAGCAGTGGCACGCTAATTTGTTTGAAGTTCGTTGACCGTAAGTGGACATCCATAGGTTGCACACTCATGGGAACCCTCAACGATTGAATGCATGACGATTCCAGTCACGATGGCACGCCCGGGACTGTCTCCTTCATGCCCACGTCCGGTCGTGATTCCACCGCTGAACATCAATTTGTCTTCGGCATCATAAACCAGACAGTGTCCCGATGTTGTGATTCCGAACTCAGTGGCGAGCCGTCCTCCCTGATCAGCAATCACTTGCAACCCCGGTATTGCAATCGCATTTTCCCAGAGTGAAGTTTTATGCCAGTCTGGCGGACATCCCGGCGGAACAACGAACAATGCAGTCAATTCCATTCGATCACGGCATCGCGCAGTAAGACGTGCCAGTTCATTGATACTCGCCCGCGAGCAGGGACACTTTGGATGAACGAACATGAGCAACCTGGGTCGCGAAGAATGGCGTGTCAATTCAGGGACCGCTGGCCAGGAACGAGGTGGCCCTGCTGCCGATCCAGGCGATGAACTATACCTGGCAAGCAACATTGTTCCGGCAACGACACTGCAAATCCAGATCGCCGTCACGGCATAGATTGCCTGAAACGACTTGGGCGTCACTGCTGAGCTAAGAGATTTTTCCACGGAATCCATTACGAACCCATTATGCTTAACAAAGACTACAGTTAGACAACACGAAACATTGCCCACCACTTATTGTAACCACTTGACCTTCCCAGCAGAGGAACAACCAGTGTTTGAGCAAGTTATCACTTTTTTTGTCACGGAAATGAACATGCGTCGCGCCCAACCAAGAGTTTTGAAATCTGCCTGCTTCACGCAACAAAACGAAGAAAGCCGCCCGAGAAACGAGCGGCTTTCTTTAATTGAATTTTCCTCAACCGGACTTATCAGACGACGGACTGTCGTCGTCTGATCGCCAAAACCAATCCACCAAGTCCGAGCATTGCGAACGTCGAGGGCTCCGGAACCGTCGTGATATTATTAAATGCGTACCAGATCCCTGTTGAGGTGCTATTGTTTTCAAAACCATTTGTTACCGTGATATCGGCATTGTAATACGGAGCGTACCCCGTTCCATAAATGTACGCGTAGACTTCATTGGTTTCAACGCCCGCCGTCTGGGTATAGAAAAGTTGATAAACGTCCCCGGAGTGAAGGGCATCATTTGCGGAAAACGAAAGCGTATTCGCCACGGCGCCCGTGATATGAGGTACATCCCATGTGTCAACCGTTTTGCTTGACGTGATGTCGTTCAATGTAATCGACCCCGCACGGTCAGTCCCAAAACTAGAACCTCTTTGTGAAAAGTCAAAGCTGACGAGGACTGAGTCTTTATTCGCGGTAAACTGAATTCCCCAAAAGCTGCCCTGCGTGTTATTACCCGATCCGCCTTGGGTACCGCTGACATCCGAAGTGGGGCCAACGATCACACTTGCGGTCGCTTGATCAGCCACAACGAAAAGCGCCATTCCTACTGCTATAATCGCTGCAAAAGTCCATTTTTTTATAACGGCCTCCTTAATGAGGGTTGGGGGGGGGCGTGTACAATTCATGGACATGCGTGAAGCTCGTTGTTTATCCATCTGAAATTGCTTTGTCAACCCGTTGTGGACAAGACTGTCTTATTTGGCCGCACCAATTTGGTCAATTATTGGCGTCAATATTGGATTCGAACCGTTATTGAAAAAATCAGTCAAGTAAATCCACGATTGAAATCAGCGGGAGTCATACAAACGCTGAGAAACCGGTGAGATGTTCTCCCAGGATAGCAGATGCATGTCGTCGGTCCCTTCGTAAGTGTAGACACTTTCCAGATTGCACATGTGCCGGAACGAAACGTGTTCGTCGAGAATCCCGATCCCACCCAGGATATCGCGAGCCGTACGAGCAACCTGTAATGCCATCGACACGTTGTTTCGTTTGGCCATCGAAATCTGCACGAACGTTGCCTGACCAGCTTCTTTCAATTGAGCCAGCCTCCACGCCATCAGTTGGACGTTCGTAATCTCGGTCGCCATCCGGGCTAATTTGCCCTGCACCATTTGAAACGCACCGAGCGGCTTACCGAATTGGAGACGACGAAGTGCGTAGTCGCGAGCCTCTTCAAAACAGGCCTGCGCCGCTCCCAGCGCACCCCACGCGATCCCATAGCGTGCATGGTTTAGACATTGGAGCGGTGATTTCAGACCATTGGAACCAGGCAGCAACGCACTGTGAGGAACTTTGCACTGATGAAATTCCAGCCGGCAGGTAACCCCGATTCGCAATGAGTATTTCCCTTCAATCACAGATGCACTGAATCCTGGTGTCCCACGTTCCACAAGAAATCCTCGAATGGCGGCAGGGCTATCTGGATCGACTCCCGATTCCCCGTCAACCTTGGCCCAGACCACCGCGACATCCGCCAGTGTCCCGCCGCCAATCCACATTTTTGACCCGGTCAGTTCATATCCATCCGCTGTTTTTACGGCTCGAGTCTCCATACCCCCCGGATTGGACCCATGCAGCGGTTCCGTCAATCCAAAACAACCCAGCTTCGTCGCACGAGCCATATCGGGAAGCCAGCGCTGCTTTTGATTTTCACTTCCGAACAAATAAATCGCAGTCATGGCGAGGGCGCCCTGAACCGATACGAAAGTCCGCAAGCCCGTATCGCCACGTTCTAGTTCTGCCAGAACCAACCCGTACCGCAAGGGACTCCAACCAGCGCAGCCGTAACCCTGAATGGTGGCTCCGAAAACCCCCAGTTCGGCGATTTCGGGAAGAAGATCCAGAGGGAACGTCCCAGCATTCCAGCACTTATTGATCTG
Source organism: Schlesneria sp. (assembly GCA_037142165.1). Classification (GTDB taxonomy): domain Bacteria; phylum Planctomycetota; class Planctomycetia; order Planctomycetales; family Planctomycetaceae; genus Schlesneria. The sequence goes on from JBAXBD010000245.1 coordinate 3,656, forward strand.
TGGCACAAACCTCGTTTGAACCCAGTGCCGGACCCTGCTTCGTAGGTCTTTGTCCTCAGCCGAAATCAGATCATCAAGCCGATAAAGATCAAGATCCTCCGACATCATGAAAAGTCCTTTATATTGATCGGAAGTCAGATAATCGATTCGGCCATTCGCTTCAACGTAAACAAACGTCGCCGTGAGATGTAATCAATCCTGGGTCGCCGATGGGTTTTCATTCTTCGTTTCGTCTCTGCCAGTAGTCAGGGTGTCTACGAGTCTGCGCGACAGTGAGAACAACCATTGATTGATCGTTCTTGATTTGAAAAATCAACCGGTACGGAAATCGCCTCAATAGTGCATAGCGAATTTCGCGATCGGCGTTTCGGCTTTCAATCATCGCGAATCGGCGAGGCGACGCTTCGATTGCTCCGAGAAGATCAAAGACGGCGTCGTGAAACTCGTACCCTAAACCGTCTCGCTATTCGTTGTACCAGGCGATCGCTCCCGCAAGTTCTTTCTCCGCGCCGCGGGAAATCTTGAGCGTCATGAGTGCGTCCGCTGTGTCGAAACGTCACTTCCACGAAGTCGCGCCATTACTTCACGCCAATCCTCGGCAGACATGCTCCCTTGCTCATACGCTTCGGCGCGTCGTTCGATCTCCGTTGCCCAGGCGAATGCGATCTCCGGGGTCTCGAAATCAACTCCCTTCAGACTCTCTTCCAATGCTCCCATAACGAATACCCGATCTTCAAAGTCGAGAGACATCGCTTGTTGTAGCACGTAATCTCTTTTTGGAAGAGTTTCAGATTCCAGCATTGTTCACCCTTTTGGATTGAAGCCGTAAGCCACTGTATTGCTCAAGCACAGGCGTGGTATTCGTGGGTTTCATCACGACATTGTATCATGACACAACTCGCGAACCAGAGAAATTACGATCCCCTGCTGAGATGATTTGATGAACTCAAAACCGCTATGGTTATCCCTCATTTGCGCGATGTTGTTTACCGTATCGCTATTCGCCGATGGGCTCGAACGCTTGCCTTATAACAACCCTGGCCTGACAGTCGATCTTGGCGTCGGTTTGTGGGCCTGGCCTGTGCCGTGTGATGCCGATGGAGATGGCGACTTCGACTTGATCGTCTCGTGCCCTGACAAGCCGTCAAACGGAGTCTGGCTGTTCGAGAACACAACCGGCGACACGTCGGTCAACAAGATGCCTGTGTTCAAGGCCGCTCGACGATTGAGTTCCACGGTCCACTATGTGATGCCAAGTTACGTCGACAGAAAAATGCGAATACTGACGCCGGGATTTGAGTACCTGAACTTTGAGAAAACGGGATTACAAGAAAGGATTGAACTCCCCATACGCAAAGACTTTTATCAACCCGGCTGGTCACAAACAAAAGGTCCGAAGGTCCGTCACAATCAGTGGCGATATGTGGACGAAGACGGTGATGGCGCACTTGATCTCGTGACGGGTATCGAAGACTGGAGCGAATACGGGTGGGACGACGCCTTCAACTCACGCGGAGAATGGACCAATGGCCCGCTGCACGGGTTTGTCCTGCTGCACCGCAATCTTGGAACGACCGAAACTCCCAAATATGAACAACCGCGTAAACTCGAAGCGGGTGGCAAACCGATCGATACGTTTGGTTGCCCTTCTCCCAATTTCGCCGATTTCGACAACGACGGTGATCTTGATCTGCTTTGTGGCGAGTTCCTGGATGGATTTACCTATTTTGAAAATGTCGGTTCCAGAACCAAACCTGAGTACCGAACTGGACAACGTGTCACAACATCAGACGGCGCTCCACTGAAGATGGATCTCGAAATGATCGTTCCCATCGCTCTCGATTGGGACAAAGATGGCGACATGGATTTGATCGTCGGTGATGAGGATGGACGCGTGGCCTTGATCGAAAACCTCAATCGCAAAAGTGAAGGTAATCCACAATTCCGTTTTCCCTTGAATTTCGCACCCCCGAGATACTTTCAACAACAGGCAGACACACTGAAGTGTGGAGCACTCGCAACTCCTTGTGGAGTTGACTGGGACGGCGACGGCGACATCGATATCGTTTCGGGGAATACCGCTGGTTACATCGAATTCTTCGAAAACCTGAGTGGTGTTGGTATCGCCCAACCGAAATGGGCGGCACCGGTCAGGCTCCAGGTCGATGGAAAAATCTTCCGAGTCATGGCGGGACCGAACGGCAGCGTTCAAGGACCCGCTGAAGCCAAGTGGGGATATACGACACTCAGCGTTGCCGATTGGGACGGAGATGGCCTGCCCGACATCATTCTGAATTCCATTCTGGGCCGAGTGCAATGGATGAAGAACGTCGGCACGCGCGCTGTACCGAAACTGTCTTTGCCCCAACCGATTCAAGTCGAATGGGCCGGTGGCCCACAAAAGCCTGCCTGGACATGGTGGAAACCTGTGGACAAAGACCTTGTCACTCAATGGAGAACGACACCTGTCGTACACGATTTCACAGGCGATGGATTGCTCGACCTCGCCATCCTGGACAGTGAAGGCTACTTCTCTCTCTTTGAACGATTCCGACAAGACGGGCAACTCTTACTCAAACCACCACAACGTGCTTTTACCGACGCCAAAGGAAAACCGTTGCGGTTCAATGAACGGACAGCGGGAGCAAGCGGACGACGCAAGATCGCGGTGGTTGATTGGGACGGTGATGGTCAATTAGATATCCTGCTCAACTCCGCAAACGCCGACTTCTATCGCGGACTCGGCAAACAGGATGGCGTATGGCGTTTTCAACGAGAAGGAACGCTCGCACCACAGAATATCGAAGGTCACGACGTCAGCCCGACAACTGTCGATTTCGACGGAAATGGAATTCCCGATTTCCTCGGCGGAGCAGAAGATGGCCGGTTTTATTTCCTGAAAAATCCACGCCGACCATGACATAGAGCAAGAAACATGGAAATCGAGTGCAATGACAGTGAATACCAATCGCATGGCGTCTGGCTCCCCTGAATGAACGTATCCAATTCGCCAGCGTGCTTTGGCCCCGCGTCCTGCGTTTCGGTTTTCAATCCGTCAAAGCTATGCTTGACATTTTTGTCAAGCTGAATTAGATTAGCAAATAGTTGCCAGCGGGGAATAGTCTACGCGATCCCTTTATGCCGGCGTTTGGTCATTTATGGTTTTCTTTGTCCCATGGATGGCCTCGGGTGTAGAGACAAGGAACGCAATGTTTGGGAGCCACGGTATGTCCGTACTTTCGACGCTGCGTTTATTTCGCAAGCTCCCAAAAAGATTTGGGAAGGACCGAAATGAGCGCACGACGCACTCGTGATCTGAATTCATTGCCAAGCTTTACCACTGATGGAGTCTTACCAGTTGGCGACTATCAGTTGACGCTGGACGCTTTGCGATCTTCGTTGCTGGTGCTTGGACCGGATGACATCGATCGCTACCCAAATTGGGCTGCAAGCTGGCGGCTTTATCTCGTCAATAACTTGACCACGATGGTCGAACAGCTTTGGAAAGTTGGGATTTCAGAGATCTACATTAATGGCTCTTTTGTAGAAGATAAAGAGCACCCGAATGACATTGATGGTTACTTTGAATGTGAATTGAAACACTTGGCGAGTGGTCGACTTGAGCAGGAACTCAACCTGTTGGACCCACATAAAATCTGGACTTGGGATCCAACTTCCCGTCGTCGTGCTCGCGGATTTGCAAAACGACAATTGCCAATGTGGCAAAAATACCGTGTCGAGTTATTCCCTCACGTCGGGCAAATGACCGGGATCAGAGACGTACATGGCAATGAGCTAGACTTTCCGTCTGCATTCAGGCTTGCTCGCGGCGGTATCCCTAAAGGCATCGTTAAAATTATTAAATCGGCAGGCAAAACATGATTCGAAATGAGAACGAATACCGGGAGGCCGTTCGTCAGTTAAACGAACAGGAAGCCCGTTTGAATCAGCAGGCCGCTGAGCTTCGCAAGATGGACCTCAGTAGATCTGAAATCAAACGAGTACTCGATCCCGTTCGTTCATTTCACACACAACTGAAAGAAGAAGTCACCTCCTATGAGCGGCTTAAACGGGGCGAGTTCAACGAGTTGCAAAATTTTGAGGGCATGGGCCGACTTCTCATTGCCCTGCGAATTTCCAAGGGGATCACTCAACGCGAACTCGCGGAACGACTTCAGGTGGGCGAATCTCAAGTGTCCCGTGATGAACGCAACGAGTATCACGGCATCACGGTTGAAAGAGCCAATCGAATTCTCGAAGCCCTCGATGTCGTGATCGCCACATCTGTCGTCTCGCTTGGCCGTGACAGCACTTCGGAAAACGTTCGCCCAACGATCACTGGTGGATAATTGGCGAATTCAACGCTCTCTCGAGTGGCCAAAGTCAATTCCGATCTACGCCCGTTACTTAACCCTATTTTTTGCCGATCCCAAATTCGGTACTGAACTTCACTCAGCCTATTGCCGCGACCCAAGGGTGTACGGAAACTTCCAAATTGCAAATTACGGCTTCTTGTTTTTCGCCATTTGTTCAGCGAGTTCCTTTTGCGAAAACATCAATCGAATGTGTTTCCAAATTGGAGCATCAGGAATCCTTTTTGTGTAAATCAGAAGTGGCTCTCCCTTATGCGATCTGCCGAAACAGATCGTCGAGTGGTTGCCAAGCTGTGCAGAAACCATCGGAGACCACCAAAAAAACGTCGATATTTCGATGTAACCTTCTGGCGGAAACTTGATCGAACGAGGACCGTGGTGTCCGTCATATGACGGACACCACGGTCCTCGTTCGA